>NZ_JBFUIB010000744.1:0-1495 GCF_056402095.1 Peribacillus sp. P4_C12 | reverse complement strand
GTGCTTTTATCATTTTCGGGGCAAAAATCCCAATCTCTTATTATCTAAAATTACTCTTATTACCTGGATTTTTTGTACTATCAGGTACAATTACCATCCTTTTTTCATTCGCAAGTAAATTTACTTCGATACCAAATGTATGGTGGTCCTGGAATTTCGGCAGCTGGCAAATATTTATCAGCGAAGACAGTATCAAAACAGTAATTGGTCTAATCGTTGTCGTATTAAGCAGTATCAGCTGTTTATATTTCCTAACCTTAACTACTCCCATCACAGTTATACTAAATGTATTGCGTAAGCTGAAACTGCCTTCATTGCTGATTGATTTAATCGAATTAACTTATCGCTTCATCTTTATTTTTTTAGATACAGCTATGGCCATTCATCAATCACAGTCATCACGGCTTGGGTATAGTTCAGTGAGGAAGGGAATTCGATCTCTCGGGTTACTTATATCTTCCCTGTTTTTAGGAGTGTTTCAGCGCTCTGAACAATTAACGATGGCAATGAACGCAAGAGGGTATCAAGAGAATATTTCATTTATCGATGACTCTTACACTTATTCCTCTCGTAATTGGCTGATTACCATTGTAACTCTATTAAGCTTATTCTTTATTTATAGATATATATAAATTGGGGGCAGTTCGATAATGGAAGAACATATTTTTAATATAGATGGCCTCACCCATCAATTCGCAGATGGGACGTTCGCATTAAAAGATCTTTCTCTTACTATTCAACAAGGTAAAAAAATTGCTTTATTAGGCAATAACGGTGCCGGTAAGTCAACTTTATTCCAACATTTAAACGGTCTTTTAAAGCCAACAACAGGATCCATCAAATTTAAGGGAAAGAAATTAAAATATGACAGAAAAACATTATTACTATTACGAAAACAGGTCGGAATCGTTTTTCAAGACCCGGATTCACAACTTTTTTCCGCTAATGTTCAACAGGATATATCGTTTGGACCGATGAACTTAGGTTGGGAAAGAGATGTCGTGCGGGAGAAAGTTGAATGGGCGATGGCCCAAACAGAAGTAACAGAATTGAAAGATAAGCCCACCCATTTTTTGAGCTTAGGACAAAAAAAGCGTGTTGCCATTGCTGGTGTGTTAGCCATGGAACCCGAAGTCTGGATCCTAGATGAGCCTACGGCGGGATTGGATTCTTATTTTTCCAAACAGATTATGGCTCTTTTGGATAACATCCATCTCCCTGATAAAACAATCATTTTATCAACCCATGATGTTAACTTAGCCTATCAATGGGCTGACGAAATCATTGTCATGAACGATGGAAAGGTCATATATCAAGGAGATCCTGTCACTATTTTTCATCATGAAGACCTTTTGTATCAAGCACATTTAGAAAAACCATGGATATTTGAAATGTTTCAATCACTTATTCAATCAAAGATATTCACAGAAGAAGACCCTGTCCCTAGAACGAAAGAAGAATTACTTCAAAAAATGGAGATTGAAAAGGTTAATTA
>NZ_JBFUIB010000743.1:0-1497 GCF_056402095.1 Peribacillus sp. P4_C12 | reverse complement strand
GGCTATATGAAACGTACAGAGTTCGGGGTAAGCTCAGACTTACTTCGATACGGTTCTTTGAAACCCTATTAGTTTGTCAGCAGCCCTAGCTAGCTCTTTTTCCATAAATAAATGATTGCATGAATCTTAAAAAAATGAAAGGTTAGTTTAGTTTCTTGGATCTACATAATCTGGAAAGTCTGTAATAATTGCGTCCACATTCATGCTTAAAAGAAATTCAGCTGATTCATGGCTGCGTACTGTCCATGTAGAAATTTTCATTCCGTGTGAGTGTACTTGATTAACTAAATCTTCCGTAACAATTCCATAGATCGGGTTAAAGTAATCAGCGTAGGTAGCAAAATCTTCTAATGCTTGCTCTGTTGTATGAGCTTTAGAAGATGTCAGTACTCCGATGGGAACCTTTGGAAGAAGAGCATCTATTTTTTTCATTGATTCAAAATTAAATGATTGGATGATGATTTTTTCATTTTGCGGGTGATCAAGATTGCGTTCTATTAATTCCTGGGCCACGCTTTCTTCAATTCCTGGATAGAGCTCTGGGGACTTTAATTCTATTAAAATACCAATTTTCCCGTGATATCGATCGAGAACTTCTCCAAATGTAGCGATTTTTTCTCCAGTAAATTGTTCTCCCTTCCAGCTACCAGCATCCAGACTTCTCAGCTGTTCGAAAGTCAAATCCTTAATATATCCAGTACCATCTGTTGTTCGATCAACTTTGTTATCATGCATCACGACCAGTTCTCCATCTTTACTTCTTTGAACATCAATTTCAATATAGTCTACTTTCATTTCCAATGCTTTGTCAAATGCAGCAATGGTGTTTTCTGGTGCGTACCCTGATGCCCCGCGGTGAGCTACGGTGTCCATTTCMCTTAAATCCCCAGTTGTTTCTGGAGCGCACGCCTGGTGAAACGGACTAAATAATAGGGCAAGAGCAAAGCCCACTCCTAATAATGTTTTCTTCTTCATATCTTTATCTCCAATGCCAAATTATTTTATTGGCTAAGTTATGAAAATATAAAAAAATCAGAATTTTCAGCACATTTTGTTTACAAAACGATTGTTTCTAGAAACATAGAAAAAGATGGCAGCTGGAGAGTGTAATGCTTCATTTAAAGGTGTTGTTCTGGTACTAATACTTCAGGATAATCGCAAGTAACTCTAAATCTCGGACATACTGATACTACTACTACTTTAAGAAATGTGATCTGCCCCCAAAAATTAAATACTAGTAAAAGACCTACAAAACCTTTCAATATTCTTTGAGAAACTAAACATGCTAAAAAAACTGTCTAGTGGAGTTAGTATAGTTTCATGGACACATTTTAGTATTGAATCCTTTCATGCCCTATTAAAAGGAAGAAGTCAACCACGTACAATAGCTAGACTATCAAACAGCTAAATCACCGATGTTCCAATTTATTRAAGGTTGGTATAACCGAAAAAGAATTCACAGCAGMTTGGGCTATCAAACCCCACAAGCCATTGAAG
>NZ_JBFUIB010000742.1:0-1498 GCF_056402095.1 Peribacillus sp. P4_C12 | reverse complement strand
GTATACTTCTAAAAGTAGTAACCCGGCAAATAATCCGAAAAAAAGAGCCTTCATTAAAATTGTTTGTGTCTTCTTACATGTCGATAGATCAAATTGAACTATCGAATGCAGAGGAGGACACGGATCTATGATAAGTGATTTACTACTTCATACTTAACTTCGCCAAAAAGAAGCCCAAAACAGATTTGTTTTGGGCTTCTACAAGTTAGAATCACAACGGAATATTTCCGTGTTTTTTCCATGGTCTAGTTTCTTTTTTGTTGCGTAGCATTTCAAGAGATTGAATAATCTTGATCCTGGTTTCTCGAGGATCAATAACGTCATCTACCATCCCAAGACTTGCAGCTACATATGGATTGGCGAATTTCTCACGGTATTCTTCAATTTTATCTGCACGAGTTGCTTCCGGGTCTTCACTATTTTGAATTTCACGGGCAAAAATGATATTCGCTGCTCCAGCAGATCCCATAACCGCAATTTCAGCATTAGGCCATGCAAACGTAAGGTCCGCACCGATTGATTTACTATTAAGAGCCACGTAGGCGCCGCCGTATGCTTTACGGAGAATGATTGTCAATTTTGGCACTGTTGCTTCAGAATACGCATATAGCAGCTTTGCTCCGTGACGAATTATGCCACCGTGTTCTTGTTTAACACCAGGGAAGAAGCCAGAAACGTCTTCAAACGTAATTAATGGAATGTTAAACGAATCACAGAAACGAATAAAACGGGCAGCTTTATCAGATGAATCAATATCCAGCCCTCCTGCTAATACCTTTGGCTGGTTACAGACAAGTCCCACCACTTTTCCTTTAATACGTGCTAGACCGACCACAATGTTTTTCGCAAATCCAGCTTGTACTTCCATGAACGAACCATTATCCACAACTTGCTCCAATACTTTACGAACATCATATGGACGAATCCCTTCATATGGAACAACATCCGTTAAGTCTGGACGGTAGTCATCTTCATCGTCTGCCTCCAAAACTGGTGGCTTTTCTTCATTGTTTTGTGGCAGATAACTTAGAAGACGTCTAACATCCGCTAAAACTTGTTCCTCTGATGCTCCCTTGAAATGAGCATTTCCACTTATTGTGTTATGTACTGTTGCCCCACCTAATCCTTCAGATGAAATCTTTTCGCCTGTAACCGTTTCAATAACTTTTGGTCCTGTAATGAACATCTGACTCGTTTTTTCAACCATGAAGACGAAGTCTGTTATCGCTGGAGAATATACTGCTCCACCAGCACAAGGTCCCATAATAACAGAAATTTGTGGAATAACACCTGAATATATAGAGTTACGATAGAAAATTTGACCATATCCGTCCAGAGAAACTACTCCTTCTTGAATACGTGCTCCACCAGAATCGTTTAAACCAATGAACGGGGCTCCATTTTCCGCTGCCAAATCCATAACATTGGCAATTTTCAGAGCATGCATTTCCCCTAGTGCTCCACCAAATACGGTAAAGTCTTGTGAGAACAAATAAAT
>NZ_JBFUIB010000741.1:0-1499 GCF_056402095.1 Peribacillus sp. P4_C12 | reverse complement strand
GGTTTATTGTGATCATCAAGAAACGGAACTATAGTCGTATCTACCCAATAATAGGTTCCACCCTTGGTCTTATTTTTAATCTCACCTTTCCATACTTTCCCCGATGAAATTGTTCTCCAAAGATCATTGAAAAATTCTCTAGAATGAAATCCCGAGTTAATAATTCGATGATTCTGTCCAATCAGCTCTTCCTTTGAAAACTCCGAAATCCGGCAAAATTGATCATTAACAAATTTGATGGTCCCTCTTTGATCGGTTATTGCTACAATTGATGAAGCATCCAAAGCAAATTGAAAATCGACAAGTTTATTTACGGACTTTTTCAGTTCCTCTACAACTCGTTTATATTCGGTAATTTCCTTCCGAATTGCCAGGTATTTATAAGGGCTCCCTATTTCATTTAAGAAAGGGACAATTGTGGTATCTACCCAATAATAGGTTCCATCCTTTGCTCTGTTCTTAATTTCGCCCCTCCATACACTTCCTGTCGAGATTGTTCTCCAAAGATTTTGCATAAATTCCTTTGAATGATAACCTGAATTGATAATTCGATGATCCTTCCCTATAAGTTCTGCTGCTGAATATTGGGATACCTCACAAAATTTCTTGTTAATGGATTGTATCTTGCCTTTTTCATCTGTAAAAGCGACAATCGTTGATTCATCGAGTGCGTACATTAAATCAACCAGCTCATTTATGGGATAGGTTTGCTGTTGATTAAGTCGTGATTGGTCTTTCACTTTATGGAACACGACTAAGTAATAGACCTCTTTTTCAAGCGAAAAAGCATTCACCCTGAAAAAAAGTGAAAAAGTATGTCCATCTCTGTGGATTCCGAACTGGTGGATTATTTCCCCTTCCCCACTGGCCTGAAGATTTGCTCCTGGCATAAGATTCAAAAGTTTTTCTCCTATTAATTCATGATTTAAATAACCAAAATTTTCATATACCTGTTGATTCGCAAAAGAGATGACGCCTGATTCATTAACGATAATTGTCGCTTCGCTGGACCCAAAAGAATTCTCTTTTTTCATTTCCAAATGATTATTCCAGTCCATACATAGTCCTCCTGTTGCCGTTAAATTGAGCTGTTTAATTCCTTTTCCAATCTTTTCGCTGCATCAAGGATCGTATGCTGGTCACTTTCAGAAATAGGCTGTTTTGTTCTATTACCTACTAATAATACACCTTTGAGAACACCTTTAAATTGAATTGGAACTGCGAAAGCGTAGCTGAGATTTTCCGCGAGCATGATAGGATATTCTAGTGCTTTGCCCAGAATATTATTAGGAAAATCTTCAATTCCCATTGGTCTGCCTGTTGATATTACCTTACCTGCTATCCCTTTTCCATATCGAACTGTTATTCTTTTGTATTTATCATTTCTATTCCCTGCGGCATAATGCCAGCTTACGTCTGGACCGTTGCTGTTTTGTAAAGCTAGCCCAACAAAATCACAGTTCAATTCTTCTAATACTTGTTCACACGCTTGTTTAAAT
>NZ_JBFUIB010000740.1:0-1503 GCF_056402095.1 Peribacillus sp. P4_C12 | reverse complement strand
TGATATAGTAACTACTATCATGGCAGACTACTTACATTTCTACGTAAAAACTGAATAATTATTTTTTATAGGAATTAGCAGGAGTTAGTTAAGAGTGGTCAGTTGAATTAAACTTAATTATGCTCATTCATTTGCAACTTTGCATTCCTTTGCTAGAATATAAGCATAAAGAAAAAAATAGGAGTGGTGACTGTGGCTGAAACTCCAGCTGAAGTAAAGGATTTAATTCACTATATCGAACCAAAGGGAGAGTTTATCTCTTTTTCAGATGAGGCGGATTATATCGCTAAAGGTTTAGAATGGAAATTATTCACTGCTCGTTCAGTAAAAAGAGAACTACTATATAAAAGCGGAAGCTATCAAGGAAAAGTGAAATTGGCTGGTTATGAACAATATGGTAACGGTCTTGATACGATTGTTGTTGAATTTGAAAATGGTAAGCTTAGCTGCATTCACCCTTCATATTTAAAGGAAATGCAAAGTTCGAATTTCGGTAAAGAGCTATTGAGTGGGCCAGTTGCTGAAGCATCTGCACCTTTAACTGAGGGTGAACAAGTAACAGTTGTCCAAGTGACAGAAAGTCCTGAGCAGCTAAGTGAAGCACCAAAAAAGGCAAAGTCAAAGAGTAAAAAGGCACCAGCGAAACCTAAACTGGACTTACCAGCAGACAAAGTCCATTTCACAGCAACCGTCAAGGAATTTACTGCAAAAATGAACCATTTCACYGGTGAAGAAGATGAGGTAATCCTGTTAGAGAATGTCAAAGTGACCACAGATCCAGAACTCTTCATTGGTGATGCCTGGTGTGGATATAGCAAAACATTAAAAAAGGCAGAACTTGAAGAAGGCGACGAAATAGAATTTGACGGAAAAGTGGTTGACAAGAAATACGATAAAGAAATTCGTTATAAAGTGAACAATCCATCAAAGTTAAAAAAAACGGAAGCATAATTCTAACTTTATACCTTAGTAAAACAGGTAGTAGGCTATTGCTTACTGCCTTTTTGTATGGATTGTTTGCTCCAAGTGACAGGTATTTATAGCAAAAAATGTACAGAGGGATTCGATTTTTATCTTAGTAATTGATGTTTAGAAGTGGCATATAATCATGAATATGGAGAACTGCTGATCTCATCAGTGATTAGAAGGATGAAGGGGCACTTTTGAAATGTACGTTGGTAAATCATTCATGACGAGATGTTGAACTCAATTGAAATAGATAGAGCTTTTTCCCTTTTTTGGTTTCATATAATACAGCGTTGGGGATAATACAATATTATAAAAGCTTATTAAAAGTAAAGGGGGCCTCTATTATGAAAGAATTATTCCAGTTATTAAAACAAGGCAATAAATCGGCATTTATTGCCGCTTGTGTGAATAGTATTATCGCTGTGTTAAAGGGGATAGCTTATTTCATGACGGGGAATGTGGCTATGTTTGCGGAAACATTGCATACCTTGGGGGATGCTGCGAACCAGTTTTTCGTTTTCATTGGTTCCGCAT
>NZ_JBFUIB010000739.1:0-1504 GCF_056402095.1 Peribacillus sp. P4_C12 | reverse complement strand
GGACTCAATCTAATGAATGAAGCCATAAGGCTTCTAACCGTAGGAACTACGGGAGTAGCCTAATTAAAAATTGGCCGATAGGCTAATGTTCTTAGGAATCCCCCACTTCAATCAGACCGTAAGGTCGATAAGTGGTGGGTAGTTCAATTGGTCCTGTTTGAAATGACTGTATTTTTTAGAAACTACTATTCAGATAGGAACAAAAAACTGTGTATCATGCCATTATTAGGGGTGACAATGACATTTTTATTATCATCTGTACAGAAGGGAACGGAGAGACTTCTCCTCACCCTTTTTCAGGGGCATGTCTTTTCATCACAGATTCCTTCCTCAACGATATCTTGAATGCTGTTTTGATGTAGGTCAACAGTAGTAGGAAATAAACGAAGGGCTTTTAAAAAGAAATAAGACCAGTTATAAAGTGAAAAGTAAGAAATAGAAAAACACGAGTTTAGAAAACTCTGAGAAGGTACCAGGACATCTATTTAAGAAGTGTCAGACGTGAAAACTGATGCAATTAAAATTATTTAAACAAAATATCGTATTGCAACATTAACCTCGATAGAATATATAAATAATCCTTTAACCTTAAATATCTTAATATCGTATTTTTTTTATATAAGCCACGAGATAAAGCATACGAGAGAATTAAGTCATTTTATAGATTTTTTAGAACTAGAGGGGGTAACAGGACAGATGCCCTTGATTATTTTAGAATCTATAGGGCATTATTATTCCACCGTCGACAAATACTGCGACATAAAGGGGGCGGAAAAAATGATAATTCGTTCGATAATAAAGTTTTTTCAATAATTGCTGGGTTTGGTAATCTGTATTTATTGATTACTTATTAGTGATTGCTAAAAAAATAAGAGGGCTGCCAATTGACAGCCTTTTGTATGTACGATCATTTACAATTTCATACTAAGATAAACGGCATATCAAGGTGATTATCTTTGGGATCTTTCTTTCACTGACAAACGCCATTAATGATTTAGAAGACATTTTTTATTTAACAGGAAGCTGAACATGAAAGGTAGTTCCTTTACCAACTACACTTTTAACTGAGATATCCCCTCCATGTTTATGTATCGTTGTAAATACTTGAGTTAGGCCTAAACCTGTTCCTTCGCTTTTGGTGGAAAAGAACGGTGTTCCTAGCATCTTTAACTTATCTTTAGATAATCCTACTCCTGTATCACTAAGTTTTATATGAATCCTTCCACTTTTATAATAATGTTCAATTCTTATTTTTCCCTTACCCTGAATCCCCTCAATTGCCTCAATTGCATTCTTCACCAGATTAAAAAAGGCTTTTAGAAATAAATTTCTCTTTCCAACTACTTTTCTCTCTGAATCCCTTAAATCCCATTCTATTTCCACGTTATAAAGTTTTTCTTGGAATAAAAACAAAAGAGCAGTTAACTCCTTACATAAATCAATGGGAACAAAAGGCTCCTCGTGTAAATCAGGTTTAGAAACATGTAATAGATTTTGCAGAGTC
>NZ_JBFUIB010000738.1:0-1512 GCF_056402095.1 Peribacillus sp. P4_C12 | reverse complement strand
ATATACAATCGCCTCGGATATGAGGAAGTGGCGCAGTAATGAGTGAAGACAAGAAGCCGGAATGGGTCGATCTCAACAATCAGGAAGGTTTTGCTTCTTCGTTAAAGCCAGGTGTGGAATTAGCAGCCAGCCATAATAAAGCTTCGAAAAACAAATTCGTCAAAAAGCACAATGTAAAGATTTCGATTCCTGAACTTAAAGAAGGTATCATAAAAGGTGAAAGAGCAAAGCTTGCTAAAGGGATTACACTGGTAGAAAGTAATGCTTCCCACCACTTTGATTTGGCACAAGAATTATTGCATTCTATTTTGCCTCATACAGGGAACTCGCTTCGCATCGGAATATCTGGCGTACCGGGTGCCGGAAAGAGTACATTTATCGAGACGTTTGGCACCTATTTATGTGATAGGGGTTATATGGTGGCAGTCCTGGCTGTCGATCCGAGTTCCTCAATCAATGGAGGAAGTATACTTGGGGACAAGACGAGGATGGAGGAGCTTGCACGAAATCCTCGTGCCTTCATCAGGCCATCCCCATCGGAAGGAACCTTGGGCGGGGTTCACCGTAAAACGAGGGAAACGATGTTGCTCTGTGAGGCGGCAGGATTTGATGTCATATTGATAGAAACAGTAGGTGTTGGTCAGAGTGAAGCAATTGTCCGGAGCATGGTCGACTTTTTCATGTTGCTTGTCCTTACAGGTGCAGGGGATGAATTACAGGGCATGAAAAAAGGGATTATGGAACTTGTAGATGGAATTGTGGTCAATAAAGCAGATGGTGAGAACATTCCGCTTGCGATTAGGACAAAGTCAGAATACAGTAGAATTTTGCATTTCCTTCAGCCTGCAACCAAAGGATGGGCAGGAAAAGCATACACTTGTTCTGCTGTAACTGGTAAAGGGATTCCCGAGGTTTGGGATGTGCTACAGGAGTTTTCTGATACAACGAAGGAGTCAGGTGTTTTTC
Organism: Peribacillus sp. P4_C12; assembly: GCF_056402095.1. Lineage (NCBI taxonomy): Bacteria > Bacillati > Bacillota > Bacilli > Caryophanales > Bacillaceae > Peribacillus > Peribacillus sp. P4_C12. The sequence goes on along the minus strand of NZ_JBFUIB010000738.1, from coordinate 546 downwards.
AAGAGCGGAGAAGGATGCAATCTAAAGAATGGTTATATTCATTAATTGATCACCAACTCAAAACGATGTTCTATAAAAATGAAACCGTTAAAGGTCTGCTTCCTGTGCTCGAAAACCAGGTAATGTCCGGGAATAAAACGGTTACTACTGCTGTTCAGCAAGCATTTCAATCTTTCACGGATACTTTTAAGTCAAATTAAAAAAGAAAAGGATAGGGCATAAATGCTACGCATAATGCCCCATCCTTTTGTAGATGAAATTATCTTGTTGTAAACTATATGATTCCCGCTTCTTTTTCGTTTAAACATGTTAGTCCTGTGCTTTCTGTTGTTTTAGAAGGTAAATATATTGAATCAAGATGAGGCAATTGTTATGATAGGATTGAAGAGAAAACTTGGAAGGAGCACATACTTATGAATATGGATTTCAATTTTTTAATGAACGACGTGGTCAAACAAGGTTTTCTCTTCAATCCTATCATAACAATTGCCTCATCTTGATTCAATATATTTACCTTCTAAAACAACAGAAAGCACAGGACTAACA
>NZ_JBFUIB010000737.1:0-1513 GCF_056402095.1 Peribacillus sp. P4_C12 | reverse complement strand
AGGGTTCTTTTGTTATGTCCCTAAAAAATAGTTATCTAAGATCTTCGTTATCTATACTATCCTTAGCTCATTTTCCCATTGAATTTAACACCTAATATAAGAAGAAAAAGACACTGTCATTACTCCTGTTGAGCAATAACCCCTCATGTTCTTCCCTCTTTATTTTAGATTCATCAAGTATTTTGTTAGTACAGATTTGAATATCTTTTCTAAATATAAGGAGTTCTACTTTCCAGTGATTTATAATGTGCGCTGATGGTTCTATAAAATAACAACTATTCCAAAAGAATATTTAATTAATATGTAAATATATTTAATAACAAAACTTTTTTTGATTTACCTCATTTTATTCCCCTGGGTTTTATTATAAGATGAACCACCAATTTATAGACAAATGATTCATCCTGATATTTTACTCTTAAATTTAGAATTACAATTGAAAATAACTAGTTTACATAATGTTATTATGATAAATAAAAAAAGAACCTTATTGATCCTTTTTTTAATAATAGAAATCCATCAATGTTTCGTCCATTAAATCCTGTGTGAGTCCTATGTATATCATCGTATCTTTTGGATTGGAGTGATTAAGAATTTGTTGAAGTAAAGCGATATCCTTAAATTTTTGATAATGCAAATAGCCAAATGTTTTTCGGAGTGTATGTGTGCCAACATCCGGAATATCAGCCATTTCTGCTGCTTTGTTTAAAACCCGATATGCTTGTACCCTAGTGATTGGACCATTTCCTTTTCGGCTAGGAAATAAATAGTTTTCATTTTTCAGGTTCATCTTCCGAACATACTTCCGGACTTCTTTCCGAAGTTGAGGGTTGACAAGGAACCGTTTAATTTTCTCTGTCTTTTGCTCTACAATGACGATATGCGTTCCCTCTAGGATATCTTTTACACGTAACTGTAAAAGATCACCGATTCGAAGTCCAATGTTAATCCCGATAGAGAACATCATATAATCGCGGTAGCTGCAATATTTTAATAGAGATTTTTTCATCTTATCTATGTGATCCAGTCGGCGTATCGGCTGGACATTTTTGATTCTTTGAGAGGTTGCTTGCATGAGTAACTCATTCCCCTTTCCTCTTCTTTCATTGTACGTGAATTGACGAAAAAAAGGCAAGTTTTTTTAATTATAATGCTCTCAAAAACCTTGATTTGACGCGATTCCGAATGTATCAATACAGGTCCTTTGTTACATTCGGAATATTCTTATATTATTGATAGATATAGAGTTTAATTCTCCCAATCTCCTTAAATGTATTTTAATAGCGTTTAGAAAGACTTTATAACAATCGCGATGAAATACCCTAACGATTAAAAATGGACACCTTAAAATCAATTTATGGGACCTGTTTTTTATCTTTTATTGTTTTTTTTATGAAAAATGTAGAAGTTCAAACACTGGTATTTTTTTTCTGGATTATAATTTACAATAATATCCTTTCTCTTCCTGATGACATTATACAATTTTACCCATTTAATTTATTTACGATAATAA
>NZ_JBFUIB010000736.1:0-1514 GCF_056402095.1 Peribacillus sp. P4_C12 | reverse complement strand
AACCACTTCACCACTTTTTTTATTTTCATGGATAAAACAATCGTAATTGTTTTTATGGTTAGCTTCTTCTCCACAACCACAGTAGCATGGTATTTTTTCTAATAGTTCCTGATTTTGAGCAACCGCTAAATAGATGGTTTTCATTTCTTCTGGCTTTTCAGAAAGAAATTCAGGTGCTATTTCCTTACTTTTAGTCTCTTCTTGAAGATCTCCAGAAACAGTATGTGCTGAATGGTCTTCATGACTAGTTTCTTTATCCGCAACATTTTTTTCTTCATTCGAACAACCGGAAAGTAGTAAAGATGAACAGATACCAATTATGGCTATTAATTTAAAATTCATTTGTACACTCCTTGAATATTATAGTTACTCCCATTTTATGGGGTGGAATGTATTTCTACAAGTTATTTCACAAAAAGTACATTATTAAATGATGTTTTCATGAAAAGATATTTTTAAATTATTCAAGTAATGTAAGAAAGGCATTCATTAAAGGACCCTTCCATATTAATTTATTCTCAATTGTTTTTCTTTAATACGGTCAGCGGAATTGTTATGGGAGAAACACCGGCTACAATCAAAACCAGCAAGTGTTACTTTGGTGTTCATTTCGCCTTTACTGGGTACACTTTTGCCGTAAGATTCGCTGGACCTCGGTCCTTGTATATCTGCCGTTTCATATTCTTTATGCAGCTGCTGATTCTTAATCCACACTACTATTACAAAATCCTTCTCAACACATATGAACTTAAAGGGGAAACGGTTATATGACTCCCTTGAATCCTTTCAATTTCTTCAAGACCCGCCCTCTGACCATTCGCTAAAACAGACCAATCTCCATGAAGTGGGAGTGTAATATTTACAGCTTCCCAGTTTGCATTATGAATAACAACAATCGTTGAATGTTCTGTCATTAGAGAAAATGCAATCACATTAGCAGGAGCCTCAAGGAATATTAACTGCTGCTCGATGTCTTCAGCTGTTCTTAACCTGAAAGCTGAAATATTGTTTCGAAGCGAAATTAGCCCTTTTAAATATTCTACTTCATTATCAAACTCCGCTCTTCTTTTCCAATCCAATCGGTTAACCCAGTCAGATGATTGATAGCTATTTTCATCCCCATCCTTTGTTCGCATAAATTCTTGTCCAGCATGGATCATTGGTATTCCCTGTGACAGTAATACCACTGAGGAACCTAGTTTGTGCATCTGTTTGCGTTCTTGCTCAGTCGCATCTGGATTGGTAATTATAAGCTTATCCCATAATGTATAATTATCATGGGCTTCGACATAGTTGATGACCTGGGCTRGATTTTGATAGGTTGCTATATGATCATCGTATTTCAATCCACCAGCTATCCCTTTTTTAATGATATCTTCCATCCCTGGTTTGCCATTGATAAAGCCTTTATCATGTTCATTCATCACAAAGCCTTTTAACCCATCCCGGATAGCGTCATTAAAATGTGCTATACCAGGCATTTTATAAGCATTCTTTTGATTCGCTTTCTGATC
>NZ_JBFUIB010000735.1:0-1515 GCF_056402095.1 Peribacillus sp. P4_C12 | reverse complement strand
CTTAATTCCTTGATAAGACGGGTAGATGAGCATAATAGCAAGCGGAATTTGAAAATATATATAAACAAGAATGAGGCCTGTCCATGAATATAAATTAAAATCCGCAAACACATCCCCACCAATCTTTGAAAAAAGCAACGTAAACAACCCATTGTTTCCAAGTAAAATAATAAATGAAAATGAAAGGGGAATACCCTCAAAGTTCGACGTCATATTGGCAATCATCAGTAAGCGATTTTGTATTTTTTGTGAGAACTTTGTAATCGAATAGGCTGCAATGACTGCTATAATCACAGAAGTTACAGCAGAAAATAAAGAAATGACAAGGCTATTTTGAATGGCTTGTAAGTAAAATTTACTTTTAAATATGGTGATATATTGATCAATCGTAACTTGAATTCCATTGTCTGCATAAAAACTATTTTTAATCATTGCCACTAATGGTCCTATTTCAAATCCAATCACAAACAAAATAAATGGCAGTAAAAGAGCTAATAAGTAAATTTTTTGTTTTTTTATTTTTCGCAAGACTTCTCGCTCCTCTTTGTTCTCTAACAATTTGGGAATTGGTTTAACAGTACGTTCGTTAAACCAATTCCCGTCAACCTTCATTCTTCATTATAATGTTGAATAGTGTATCTTTTTTAAAGGGTATTTTTTCCTTTCAGACCTGGAAATTGATATGAAATCATTTTATTGGACGGCTCAATATTTAAAAGTTCACAAACGAGCGGTGCAAAAGCTAATTGCGGAACTACTTCACTGTAAACGCCAGGCTCAACTTTTGGACTCATGATAAAGAGCGGTACATCACGCTCACCATCAGTTATGCCGCCATGGTTGCCATATTCACTCATGCCATGATCAGATGTAATTAAAATGTGGTAACCTTCTTTGATCCAAATTGGCAAAAGTTGTGCCAACAAGCTTCCCATTTTTAAGATTTGTTCACGATATTCTTTCGATTCCGAACCGAAAATTTCTCCTTTTACATCTACACCGAGCGGATGAATATATAAAAAGTGTGGGTCATACTTTCTGCGCAAAGCTTCTGCATCCATTAACACATGGCTGTCTGGATAGTCATCATCCCAATAAAATTTTCCATTTTGAATCGGCTTAGATTCATCCTCTTGCTCACGATCTTCAATAAAATGGAATGGCGCGCGATTATAAAGTTCGCTTACCCAGTAATAAGATACCGTTCCGTTTCTTAAGCCGTTTTCTTTCGTAAGATGAAAGAGACTTTTCTCAGTAGATAGGCGAACGGCTTGATTGGACGTAATTCCGTTCACTGATGCCGCTGTACCCGTTAGTAACACCTCATATAATGGACGGGAAAGACTTGGGAGTTCCGACTTTACTTTGTAAAGTGCTGCCTGATTTGTTTCAACTAGATGTTGAATAAATCCAAGAGCCTCACATGCTTTATCATATCTCATACCATCAACAATAATTGCTATTACTTTATTTGACATGGACTAACACCTCTTCTTGCCAAAGCTGTGGTAATTG
>NZ_JBFUIB010000734.1:0-1517 GCF_056402095.1 Peribacillus sp. P4_C12 | reverse complement strand
TAAGAATACTAGGTACTCACTTAGGTTCGTTACGGAGAACCGTATCATAAATAACGGTAAACTTAAATGTGTTAAGATGGTTATTTATTAAATGGCGGTGGGCTGTTGAATATTAGAAATCTAGATTACCCATTTTGCCGGAGTGAAAGTCTTTAAAGGCTTCCATGATTTCTTCCTTGCTGTTCATTAGGTTCGATATGCCCTAGAGGTGAGAAAGAAATGAACACTTCTAACGCTTTCGAGGGGATTCACTTAATTATAGTGGATGAGATCGATCGTTTAAAATTGCAACATTTAGAACAACTTCGTGATATCTATGATCAACATGACGTAGCCATGATATTCATCGGGATGCCAGGGATTGAAAAAAGGTTAGTTCGTTACCCTCAGCTTTACTCCCGTATCGGTTTTGCTCACGAATTTCAGAAACTCAGTAAAGAAGAGATGCACCATATTTTAGAATATAAATGGGATGAACTCGGCATCTCCATCAAACGGGAGGACTTTTCCGACTATGAGGCACTCACTAACATCATGAAAGTCACAAACTGTAATTTTAGACTCATTCACCGGTTATTTACTCAAATTGAACGTATTCTCGAAATCAATCACCTGACATCCATTACAACAGAAGCCGTAGAAGCTACACGAAATAGCTTAGTGATTGGACGTAAATAATTAAGAAACCCAGCTAATCTTCTCATGTGAAGGTAGCTGGGTTTCAAAGTTGGATGTGCAAAATAACACTTAAAATAAGCGCAAATTATTGGGGAAAATGACAACTTTCATTTGGATTGTCGTCTTTTTGTCATCGAAATAGGTGGTACCCCATTATTAAAAACTCCACTCATTATCAAATTATCAGCACTTTATTATCGACTGTATCGCACTTCAAACATTACGCAACCATCCGTTGACTTCCATGGACCATGTTGCATTCCGGGGGGACGTGAAGCCACCATTCCCGCAGTGAATATCTTATTTAAAGTTAAATCTATGACAGACCCTTTAACGACATATAGCTCTTCCCAATAATGATGCACTTGAACTCCATTAGGCGTCGTGTCTGTACCGGGTGCGAACTCCAAAATACGAACCATTTCCTGTGTTGACGAATTCTCTGAAATAACCCTTTGTGACAGCCCTTCTACCAACCCATCAATTGGCTCAAGTTTAAAATTCTTATAGTCTGTGAATTCAATTTCAGGTCTCGATATTTTCTCCACTCCGTCTAAGAAGAATCTTAGGTTGGACCTATAAAGTGATGGTACACGACTACTAAAGATCGGCACATCTTTTCTGACTTGCGGGACTGTCTCTAAATTTAAAGTTGCTTTTAATTCACCAACTTCTTGATCTAATTTTTGAACAATGTCTCCCCATGGATCTACAATTTGTGAGCAACCTGCGAATTCCACTCCTAACTTTGTTCCCGTTACATTTGATGCAACAACATACATTTGGTTCTCAATTGCGCGTGCACGAAGTAAAGTATTCCAATGTGTCTCCCTTGCGAG
>NZ_JBFUIB010000733.1:0-1522 GCF_056402095.1 Peribacillus sp. P4_C12 | reverse complement strand
GAGATAAGGATGCGAATTAATAAATAGAAAGCGGGATTTGAAGCTCGTGAAAGGGTAAAGGATTATATCTAGAACAAAATTTAAATGGTGGATTTTATATATGGGGACAGTTCAATTGTCACCCCTATTAAATAGTATGTTTAGTCTATAAATTTTAAAAACAAAAGCTTGAAAATGACTATTGCATTTTGTATCAGCAAATACGTTAGTATATAAGTAATCTAACAAGTACAAGGGCAATAAGTTATCAAAAAAAGGATGAATAAAAAGAATATAAAAGAATTTTGGAACCTCTGATTTATGTGATTTATTTGCTTGTATGGAGGGCTATAGGTATAATAAGTAGAGTAAATTCCTTAGTAAGATAAGCTATTTTTGGAGGGAAATTCCGTGAAAATTACAATAAAAGAAGCTAGTAAATTTGTCAATCAAGAAGTGACCATTGGCGGCTGGCTTGCTAGCAAACGTTCCAGTGGGAAAATTGCTTTTCTTCAAATTCGTGATGGCTCTGGCTTCATACAAGGTGTGGTCGTGAAAGCAGATGTGGGCGAAGAAGTTTTCGCTCGTGCGAAAACGGTTACGCAAGAGACATCTATGTACGTCACAGGTGTCATTCAGAAGGATGAGCGCTCTCCGTTTGGATTTGAATTACAGGTAAAAGATATTGAAGTCATTCATGAATCAGTTGATTATCCGATTACTCCAAAAGCACATGGTCCTGAATTCTTAATGGATAACCGTCATTTATGGCTGCGTTCAAAACGTCAGCATGCTGTTATGAAAATTAGGAATGAAATCATTCGTGCTACCTATGAATTTTTTAATGAAGAAGGATTTGTTAAAGTCGATCCTCCAATTTTAACAGGAAGTGCTCCAGAGGGAACAAGTGAATTATTCGCGACGAAATATTTTGAAGAGGATGCATATCTTTCACAAAGCGGTCAGCTTTATATGGAAGCAGCAGCCATGGCATTAGGAAAAGTATTTTCTTTTGGTCCTACGTTCCGGGCAGAGAAATCCAAAACAAGACGTCATTTAATCGAGTTCTGGATGATTGAACCGGAAATGGCTTTCATTGAATTCAAAGAAAACCTGGAAGTTCAGGAGCAATTTGTCTCATCAATAATTCAGTCTGTATTGAAAAACTGTCAGCTTGAGTTGAATACACTAGGCCGTGACACAGCGAAGCTTGAACAAATTAAGGCTCCTTTCCCACGGATTACATATGATGAGGCAATTAAATTCCTACATGAACAAGGCTTTGAAGATATCCAATGGGGTGATGATTTTGGAGCGCCTCATGAAACAGCAATAGCAGAGAGTTATGAAAAGCCAGTATTTATCACTCATTATCCAACTAAAATTAAACCTTTTTATATGCAGCCAGATCCTAACAGGGAAGAAGTCGTCCTTTGTGCCGATTTGATTGCTCCAGAAGGATATGGTGAAATTATCGGTGGTTCAGAGCGGATTCATGATCAAGAACTGCTTGAACAGAGAATTAAAGAGCATGGCTTGAGTG
>NZ_JBFUIB010000732.1:0-1522 GCF_056402095.1 Peribacillus sp. P4_C12 | reverse complement strand
ATATTGATGTAAGTGTAACATCCCAAGATGTGCTGAAAGTAGGTGGATTAGGTCTATTAATCGCAATCTTATCAACCATTATTCCAGCATTATCGATTCTTCGATTGAAACCAAAAGAAATTTTATTAAAAGATTAATAGGAGGGATATACACATGGACACTATTTTACAGTTTAAAGATCTGAATTACCATTATCAAAGCAATAATAAAAAAATCACTATATTAGATAATGTAAACTTTGCGTTTCAAGCTGGACACTTTTATACCATTTTAGGACCATCGGGATCAGGAAAAACAACAACCCTTAGTTTAGCAAGTGGATTAGATATCCCAAGTAGAGGGAATGTAGTATATAAAGGAACAGATATAAGGAAGATAGGTTTGGATTCCTATCGAAACCAACATGTCTCGATTATCTTTCAATCATATAATCTCATTACGTATATGACTGCTCTTCAAAATGTAGTCACTGCGATGGAGATTACAGGAGTCGATGTGAAAGACAAAAAAGCAAAAGCACTTGAGTTATTAGAAAAGGTAGGGCTGACAGAAGGAGAAGCAAAAAGAAAGGTATTACAGCTTAGCGGTGGTCAGCAACAGCGTGTAGCGATTGCTCGTGCATTATCTTGTAATGTAGATTTATTAATAGCTGATGAACCAACTGGGAATCTAGATCAAGAAACTTCCATGGAAATTATCGAGTTATTTAAAGAACTTGCTCATAAAGAAAATAAATGTATCATTGTCGTCACTCATTCACAAGAGGTGGCTAAACAATCTGATAAAGCGGTGTATCTCGAAAAAAGAAATTTAGTAATCAAAGAGTTGTAAGGCAAATAAATAGTAGAAGTTACAACTCGTTTCGGTAACGCTGTTAGATAAAAAAAGAAATATAACTAAGTAATATAAATTTAATTAGAGAAGATGTTCAACTACATGAAAAAGGAATGAGAAGATGTGGATGAAAGTATGGATTAAAATTGCAACATCCATTGGTTTAATAACAATAGGTCTTTTAATTGGTTCGTTTACAAACTTGATGAATTTAGGGGATAATCCAGAATTGGATGACAAAGAAAAAGATAGTTATCAAGATTTATTTCAGGATAATCCAGAGGTGTTTTTCCCTTCCAATCAAGATGAAATGGGACCAAATCAGGGAGACATGTCCCCTCATAATCAAGGAGGGTCTGAGGAAGGCTCTACAAAGGGGGAAGCAAAGCCCTATTAAGGTTCAGAGGATACGCAAAAATAAAAGAAGAGCATTAGGAAATATTCAGAAGGTAAAAATAATGAAGTCTCCAATGAATGAGTATGAGTAAAAAAATACATGCTTAAAGATTCTATATTTTTAAATATAGAATCCAGACTGTAGACAAACTCGATGAAAATCGAGTTTGTCTACAGTTTTTTTGAGGGGGTGTAAAAATTCGAACGTTGATTGGAACGTAGGGCACTCGCTTTCCGCGGGCGGTCAGGGAGCCTCCTCGGCGCCTTTGCGCCTGTGGGGTCTCCCTTGGAC
>NZ_JBFUIB010000731.1:0-1523 GCF_056402095.1 Peribacillus sp. P4_C12 | reverse complement strand
CAATGATTGATTATTTTTATTGGTTACTTTCATTGCGTCTACTTGCTTATGAAGTTCTGCATTTTCTTTTGTGCTGTTTTCAAGTCTTGCAGCTAATACCTCTTTTAAATCTTTTAGCTGCACTTCTCGTTCAAATGCTAGCCCGCTTAACGAATTAATTTTWTCTTTGTACTCTCCAATCAATGATTGATTATTTTTATTGGTTACTTTCATTGCGTCTACTTGCTTATGAAGTTCTGCATTTTCTTTTGTGCTGTTTTCAAGTCTTGCAGCTAATACCTCTTTTAAATCTTTTAGCTGCACTTCTCGTTCAAMTACTAGCCCACTTAACGAATTAATTTTTTCTTTGTACTCTCCAATCAATGATTGATTATTTTCATTGGTTACTTTCATTGCGTCTACTTGCTTATGAAGTTCTGCATTTTCTATTTTGCTGTTTTCTAGACTTTCAGCAAATGACACAATTACTTTTTCTTTGGTGCTAATTACTTCTTTTAAATCTTTTAGCTGTATTTCTTGCTCAGCTACTAGTCTGCTTAACACCCCATTCAATGAATAATTATTTACATTGGTTGTTCTCATTTCGTCTATTTGCTTATGAAGTTCTGCAATTTCATTATTGTTGTTTTCAAGGCTTGTTGCAATTGAAGCTATATCTTCATTTTTTGTTGCTAATTCCTCTTTTAAATAAACTTTTCGTTTAATCATGTTAGCCACTAACTCATGAATACGAGTCGTATGGACTTCAAGTTCTGAAAAGTATTCATTATGATCACCTACAGCTATGTTTAAACCATGAATTTCAGTTAATACTACCGCCTTTTCAAACCATTCTTTTGACGTAACTCCACTTGAATTTATCATTCGCATAACTTTATTGTGTAAATCGTCACTGATTTTTACATCGAATGTTTTATCTGCCATTCCTAACGCTCCCTTTTGGTTACCTATTAAAGTCTAAAATAATAACTGCTACATCATAATTATCAAATCATCACTAGTCTCTTTCAAATACTTACTATAAAATATGGTGGTATTAAAATATTGAATAGACAAGCGTCTACTAAAATCAATAATTCATAATAAAAAGAAATAAATTCATCATCCAATCGATTTTAGGTTACAAAGATCGCAGCAAATGATGGGATAGTTGTTTCATCAAATTTCCCTTTCTCTTAAGTAATTAAGGATAAAAGGCATGGAATATTAATTAATTTAGGCGTTTTAAAAAGGTTCTTATTGAACTAACTGCCCCTTTAGTTCACCAAAGTAACACCTTCTTTCAACACCCTTCCCAGTTAGTTCAACAAGAAAATCAACAACATCCTTTAAGTGAGCCTTTTAAAAATCTATATCATCCAAGAAAAAGTCCACATYATCCACTAAAATTTCATCTGCTTTAAATAAAGAGTGGATAAACGCCTGGAATCCATCTGTTTTCCTTCTAAATTCGTCTTTTTTCAGATATTCCTTGTTCCCATCCTTTTTAATGTGAACATAGACATTATTGGTATACCAACGCA
>NZ_JBFUIB010000730.1:0-1526 GCF_056402095.1 Peribacillus sp. P4_C12 | reverse complement strand
GGATGTTACCAATTTGGGGTGTAACAGCTGGAGTAAAAAACGTAAATCAAAAAAAGTGGGATAAAATTCAGTCTGGTGATTTTACTTTCTTTTCGGCTGATAGACTTTTATACTCATCTGGAATAGTAACATTTAAATTACATAACAAATCCCTCGCTGATTTCCTTTGGGGGTACAATACAAAAGGTGAAACATGGGAATACATATACTTTCTGGATGAAATAAGAGAGCATGATATTCCAGTAGCATTGTTTAACCAGATAGTAGGGTATTCAGAAAATAATATAATACAAGGGTTTTCAGTACTAAATGAAGAAAAGAGTTATCCTCTAATAAATTACTTTGACTTAGAAAGTTCTACAATTAGTCAGACTGTAACAGAGAATGAATATTATAAAATTGTAGATAGTTTGAGTAGTGACCCCCTCGATAAAGAAGGAAAAGTGAAAAGTAGAGCTGAACAAGGTTTTTTAAGAAAAACACTTTTTGGTAGTAAAACAATCGATAAATGTGGAATTTGCGGAAAGGATTATCCAATTTCATTTTTGGTTACAGCACATATAAAAAAGAGGGCATTTTGTTCAAAAGAAGAAAGATTAGACTATAAAAGCATTGTCATGCCAATGTGTAAATTTGGTTGTGACGATTTATTTGAGAAAGGCTATATAATTATAGTAGACGGTAAAGTTACAATAAGTGAAAAAGTAACAACAAACTGTTTAGATGAGTATATGAGTAATATAAAAGGAAGAGAAATAAGAAACTGGAATGAAGATAGCTTAAAGTATTTTCAATGGCATGCTAAATATCATTCTCTATCAAAAAGTAGGTGAGATTTATTACATGTAATTGATTGTTTAAAAAATCYCTCTTTAAAAGAGGGACTTAAAAAGAGGGACTTATTAAAAATTCATTTTGATTGTAAATCTATAATCACTTTGTGATAGATTCTCTCTAAGGTTAATTGTTCATCTAAATCTTTAGGGATATTAGAAAAGGAGTTAAATACTCTGAATAGTGACATAGTATTTCCTACTAGTTCTTTATCATAAACTTCCTTTACTCTTTTTCTGGTTTCACCTACAATATCTCGGTTATCCACTATTTTTTTGAAAATAGAGTAAATCTGATTTTCATCTAAAACTTTTAAGTTACTAATAGATTTAATGTAATCTAATATTGTTTTTTGTCTGTCTTTAATAACAAATAAACTTTCAATTTTAGATTTTAGGTTTTCAATTCCAATTGAGTGTTGAACACTGAAGAACGCATCATTTAAATCAGGAGTAGCTGCAAAGCTATTATTATCATCATCAATAATACGATATCTAAGTTCAAAAGTTAACTTGCTTTTCTTTAGTTCGTTATTGGAAAGTACCGCTCCAAAATAGACATTACCTATACCAGAAAGAGTTATAGGTTCTGTTTGTTCAAAGAAGACTTTTATTTCTGAATCTCTAAGGTAAGCTTTTATAACTTTAAATTCCTCATTGTTTATTTTTTTATACTTATGTAATGCAATTAAT
>NZ_JBFUIB010000729.1:0-1526 GCF_056402095.1 Peribacillus sp. P4_C12 | reverse complement strand
ACTTCAGACATTGTATATATGTAGGTGGTGATAATAAAGAAATAAAACTCAAATTGCCTTTTGAATATCTTGATGACCTTATCCATACCCCTTCGAAAGAGGTAGAGGAAGCAACTATAAATCCAAAAGTAGATATGGCTGTGATTTTGTATATAGGTGGGACTTCCRGACAGAGAATGGGTGTGGAACTAACCCATTTTAATTTAGTTGCCAATGTGATTCAGAACCAAAGTGTTCTTCAATCGAGGATTCAGTTCGGTGAGGAAGTAATCATGACGGCTTCTCCGCTTTATCATGTGTATATGATGACTATCACGATGAACCTGGCTGTTATGCTAGGTGCAGCGAATGTCATCGTGCCCGTGTTTTAGGCTAAACGGGTAATCGAGTTGAGCGAGACTTGCAAAGTGACCATTTTTCCTGGCTTACCCCAAATGTAAAACTCTTTAATCAAACAACTCGGTGATACTCATAATGCTTTGCATACATTATTGCTCTGTTTTTGTGATTCAGCCCGGTTGTCTCCTACGATGTTACATCAGTTTGAGAGACTAACAAAAATAAGAATCATTGAAGGCTACGGTTTATCGGAGGCTTCTTCATCTGCTTGTCGCAATCCATTATCGGGCGAACGTAGGGTAAACAGTATTGGAATTCCGTTGCCGTTAACAGAATCTAAAATCGTCAGTTTGATTAATGAATAGATGCTTCTCACTTTTTTGAATGGCTGGTTTTCTAGGCATGCCCTTGATTGTGAAGCTGGAATAACCAAATAGCATGATAAAAATTCAATAATTAAGAAGGAGGAAGTAAATGGATATTTTAATCCAGCAGCTTTTTAATGGTTTGACAATTGGCAGCGTTTATAGTTTAGTTGCCCTGGGATTGACGCTTGTATATGGAATTTTGCATATCCCGAACTTTGCCCACGGAGCTCTCTATATGTTGGGAGGGTACATCACATTATCAATGATGACATTATATGGCGTTAATTATTGGCTTGCTATGTTTGTATCCGTAATCGTTGTTGGTTTGATGGGTGTTCTATTGGAACGTTTCGTGTTCCGCCTGTTAAGGGAGGCACCGCCATTGCACGATAAAATTGCGGCAATTGGGATCCTTCTTTTTCTTGAAGCCTTTGCGCAATTTGTCTGGGGCGCCGATTTCCATACAATGACTTCTCCTTACGATCAAGTCGTCAACATCATGGGGTTGACGTTCACACTGCAGCGCTTGTTGATTATCGTTTCTGCTATCGTGGTGATGATTTTGCTTTATCTTTTCCTCAAGAAAACGTATACCGGTTCAACGATAATTGCGATGTCCCAAAGTCGTGAAGGAGCTTCACTTGTAGGGATTAACATCAACAAAGTCGCCATGCTGACCTTCATGATATCTGGTGGCTTAGCCGCCATTGCCTCATCTCTTGCTTCACCGATTAACCTCGTTTTCCCCGGCATGGGACATCTCGTCATCTTGAAGGCATTCGTCATTATCATTCTGGGAGGCATGGGAAGTATTCCAGG
>NZ_JBFUIB010000728.1:0-1528 GCF_056402095.1 Peribacillus sp. P4_C12 | reverse complement strand
TCGCYTTGGATAGCTGAGAAATGTACGAATACATCGTCTCCACCTTCACGTTCGATGAATCCAAAACCTTTTTCTGCGTTAAACCATTTTACTTTACCTTGTTCCATTTTTGTTGCCTCCTAGTGTGTTCGCCACACATTATATTACTATCCTTGCTCATTGAATATTAAGGTATTCCTTAAATCTGAACAAAAATAATTCATTATTAGAATAACAGAAAAGGAAATGATAAGCAAGACTGGAACCTATTATGAATAAAACGTCCTGACTATTCTAAATTTTCCATTATATTATACCTATTTAATCATTTCTCGGTTGTTTTGGCGGCCGTTTTCCCCAATACTGATAAAGGTCCGCTCGGATGAATCCATTGAACAACTTCCTTTTTTTAGTTGCAGGCTTACCATAAAACTGTTCAAAGTCAGGGTTCGAGGTAATCATGTACACTGACCAAGTATCAAGCTTCTTGAAGGCCTGCCCCATTTCTTTATACATCTGTTCAACAGCTTTTTTCTCCCCTAGACGTTCACCATAGGGTGGGTTCCCCACAATAACACCATATTCTTTCCTGGTCGAGATATCTCTCACTTGCATTTGTTTGAACTCAACAAGATCTCCAAGTCCTGCTTCAAAACTATTGGCTTTTGAAATTTCAACCATGCGATGATCAATATCACAACCTGTTATGTCTAAATACTGATCATAATTCGCTAAATCTTCAGCTTCAATTCTCGCTTCATCCCAAACCTTACTGTCCATCCAAGCCCAGCTTTCAGAAACAAATTCCCGGTTAAAACCAGGAGCGATGTTCTGCCCAATCAATGCAGCTTCAATAGGAATAGTTCCAGATCCACAAAATGGGTCAATGAAAGGTTTATCCGGTTTCCAATTAGTCAGCATGATCAATGCAGCCGCCAAAGTTTCTTTAAGGGGCGCTTCCCCCTGCCCTGTGCGATATCCGCGCTTATGAAGTCCTGCACCTGATGTGTCCATGGTAAGTGTCACTACATCTTTTAAGATAGAAACTTCAATTTTAAACAAAGGACCTGTTTCTTCAAACCAAGATACTTGTTTATATTTACTTTTCAATCTATCAACAATCGCCTTTTTAACGATAGCCTGACAATCAGGGACACTGTAAAGCTGCGATTTAACTGATTTACCACTTACAGGGAACTCAACGTCTGCAGATAAGTAATCTTCCCAGTTCAAGGCTTTTGTTTTTTCAAACAGCTCATCAAAAGAATAAGCTTTAAATTCAGCGACTTTAATTTTCACACGGTCTGCACTGCGCAGCCACAAATTAGAGCGAGCAATGGCTGATTGGTCCCCTTTGTACATAATTTTCCCGTTTTCCACTTGACAATCGTAGCCAAGATCCCGAACTTCCTTGGCAACAATTGATTCCAATCCCATTGCTGATGTTGCAATAATATCGAATTGTTTCATTTCTTCATGCACCTACTTTCCATTAATCAAAATCGGTTCCCGCATTTCCAAATTTTTTTAATTCAGTAACAGGTAGCGG
>NZ_JBFUIB010000727.1:0-1529 GCF_056402095.1 Peribacillus sp. P4_C12 | reverse complement strand
CCCCATCGTCAATCGAACCAACGCAACACAGGGCTTTTGAGATCCATGGTGAATAGGCCGTAATCAATGACAACCATTTCATTATCCTCGGAAAATGCGACATTATCTAACCGCAAATCTATTGGAATAATGCCATATCTTAGGAATTTTAATTCCAACTCGATTAGTTTCGTATATTCCATGATTGCAAGTGGCACTTTTGTGCCCATCTTCTTCATAATAATCCAGCCAGACCCAAACTCCTTAACCGGACATAGGTACTTTTGGGCTTCCTCATTGCAGTTATTATAAATGTATGCTTCATTTGCGTTGCCCATTAATCCTACTTCACACAGTGCAATTTTTAAGATATAGCCATTATTGAGATCATAGACAATTCTGTTATAACCATATCCAATCATTTTATACTTGAATTTTAGAGTTTTTTTAGCAGTAACCATTTTTTGTTTTGCCGTTTTAAAAAATTGGTATATTCCCATTTGGGATATCCAGGATTCAATGGATTTTATCTCTTCACGGGACAACATAGAACTTTCATTAGACAGTATTCTTTCATTACCATTGTTAATTGGGCACATCCCCTAAACGTCTCCTTTTTTTAAAAATTTGTAACTATAGAATGATATTTCCAGGGATATTGAAAAACATATACTTAGAAGAGTCACTAAGTAAAAGATTGTGTTCTAGCTGTTTATATTGGGGTGTTGAGATATTATTTATTTTGCTACTGGTTGATAGCCGACCGAGATGGATGGGGCTTTACTTCATGATGATTCGAAACTACCCTTAGCTTGTACCGCTTTGCAATAGTCGCAAGCACAAGCACTGCTTCCATCAATGCAAAATAATTACCAATACAATCTCTCGGACCTCCGCCAAATGAAAAGTAGGCATATATCCGGATGGTTTTCACAAAATTATTTTCAATCGTTCAGGCTTAAAAGACTATATATTATAGAAATACTCGGGCTTTCGGTGCATTACATACTGGCTTACCAGGAACACATTCCTTTTTTAAATTGATACTTATTTATCTCCACCTCCTCCTCCACTTCACATCCAGTGAAGACAGGAGGAAAAAAAGCATCGATTCCTAGATCATTTTTTGAGTATAGGTAAATTTCATGAAATCCCCAGGCGAAGAAGGGCCGTAATTTCGATCATATCCTGCCTTTTATACATGATATGACTTTTATATAAAATGGCTTGTACTGTAGTTGAGAAAAACTAGAGTTTTGACTAAAAAAATTCAACACTATAACTTTTTTTATAGGTGTTTATAAACTTATTTAACAAAATACTCCCCTTATCCTCTAAAACAGCCTTTTACTCACAAGGAGCAAAGGCTGTTATTTTAAACCTATTAGCGATAGTCTATTTAATAAAAAAAAGCAACTGCCTAATCAACGCAGTTGCTTTTCAACTTGTTTCGGTAATAGAAAAAATTAATTAATATGAAAGATTCCATTTCTATCATTTGCAAAGGAATCCCGCAATGTTGTTTTTAATATTTTCCCCGATGGGTTTCG
>NZ_JBFUIB010000726.1:0-1531 GCF_056402095.1 Peribacillus sp. P4_C12 | reverse complement strand
GTGGTAGAGATGGCTGCAGAGTATGCAAAAATTCGGGAACAGTTTGGTCAGCCTATCGGAAGATTTCAAGCCATTAAACATAGAATAGTAGATATGAAAATGGATCTTGAGACAGCTCGGTCCTTAGCTTATTACGCAAACTGGGCTTTGGAAAGTAATGCAGAAGATCGTGTTCAGGCTATTTCTTGCGCTCGATTATTTGCAACTGACGCATTTACCCGTATTTCTTCCGATAATATTCAGATTCATGGCGGCATTGGATTTACAGAAGAAATTGATTGCCATCTTTTTGTCAAGCGTGCTAGGTTCTATGAAAATTATTTAGGCAGTACAGAGCATTATTATAATCAAGCGGCTACAGCATTAGGTTGGTCTAACAAAGATGAAGCTATTATTTCTGTTTAAAAGGCTTACTTATTTTGAAAGGGCGGAGATTTTCATTGAAAACTGCAAATGAAATAAGAGAGTTTCATAATATCATTAATGGAAACCTGATTTCTTCTTCTTCGGGAACCCGATTAGAGAGTATTGATCCTTCAACAGGAAAGGTCTGGGCTACATTTCCTTGTAGCACCAGCCAAGATGCTGAATCGGCAGTAGAAGCAGCTCGAGCAGCTTTTGAGGAGTGGTCGTCTCGACCGGCTATGGAGCGTGCTGCTTTTTTAAGACAAATAGGTGACTTAATCATTCAACATGGTGAAGAGTTAGCTGAACTAGAAACAAGAGATAATGGATGGGTAATTAAAGAAACGAGCTATGGTCTAATCCCTAGTTTAGCAAGTCTTTGGTATGATGCAGCAGGAGCAACGGCTGTTGGAAGTAAGGGGAAAACTGTTCAATTGGGTCCAACAAGCGTTGGATATACATTGAGGGAACCATTAGGGGTCGTAGTAGGCGTTCTTCCATGGAACTCCCCACTTTTTACTTTTTCTATTAAAGCAGCTTATGCGCTTGCTGCTGGAAATACGGTGATTATTAAACCATCAGAAATGGCATCTATTGCTTCATTGCGATATGGTGAACTAATTAATAAGATCATTCCACCTGGAATTCTAAATGTTGTATCAGGAAATGGAGGGGAAGTAGGAGATACATTAGTCAGTCATCCTGGAGTAAACAAGATTAGTCTAACTGGATCTGGAGGAACGGCTAGGGCGATTGCGCAATCAATAGCTCGGAAACCAAAGCCGATGATTTTAGAACTGGGTGGGAAGTCACCAAACATAGTCTTTGCAGATGCTGATCTTGATAAAGCTGCACAAGGAGTTACAATTTATGGAATCTTCAGTGGTAACGCAGGTCAACTCTGTGTAGGTGGATCACGGATTCTTATTCAAAGGCCGATTTTTGATGAGATGATTATCAAAATGAAAGAAGTAATAGCTCAGCAAATTCAACTAGGAGATCCAATGAATCTAAAAAGCTCAATGGGACCAATTGCTAACTCCTCACAATATGACAAGGTATGCTCGTATATTGAATTAGGAAAAAAAGAGGGGGGAGAAGTTATCATAGGCGGTCGTCATGGGGG
>NZ_JBFUIB010000725.1:0-1537 GCF_056402095.1 Peribacillus sp. P4_C12 | reverse complement strand
ATCCTAGGTGCAGCAGCTGTGGTTACCTCATTAAAACACAGAAACTTCTTAGGATTCATTTTTGCAGCAGGCAGTGCAGTCGTGTTTGGTTGGTTTACTGTTATGACTGTCATCAACAGCGGTTTTCCTGTTGCACATTAAAGAAAAAAGCTCGCCATGCGGCGGGCTTTTGTTTTAGGTCATTAACTTTCTTTAAATAATCTCTGTATTTGATGGGTTTTCATATCAATGATTTTCTCAAATTGATATCCATATAAGCATAGGCTGCCATCAAGCGAACAGCTTAATGGTTCATTTTCCATGTCCTTCATCAATTCTTCTTGTGTGCCTTTTTCCCAATTTAATTTAGTTAAGGTAAACCTGCCATCATATTGGTCAACATCTTTTGATTCATTAGGAATAAAGGTTATAAATTCCTTATTTTTTTCAATGAAATCATAGGATGGAATCACCCAATCTGAAAAGCTTTTCAATAGCGGTAAGGAAAAAGAGTGGATCGGTTTGTTTGTCTGATCATAAAAAGCATATGTACCCCGATCTTGTTTTTCTGTCTCCACTTGAATCGTCATTAGCGCCTGTTTCATTTTTTTAAAGTGAATAACATCGAGCATTAGGCTTTCTACTCCATCATCATTCAGCGCTTTTCTTTCTAAAGGAGCCGTCAAAGCGGGTTCTTCCCTATTCCAATCAAGAAACATCAGTTCTTTTTCACTTGACCACTGAGCAAATGGCTGCGGAAAGTCGAGCGTTTCCATTGTTTGCTCTTCTGGATTTAACACATAGCTGCTGTATGTCCAGTCTTCATTAAAACTAGATAAAAACAACATGCCATCTTGATATGAATTCCACTCATAAGTTAATTCATAGGCTGGTATTGCCACAGAATACAGTGGATTTCCTGTTTGATCAAGGATCGCTATTGATGCTTTACCTGAAGACGTGAAGGACGATACCAAAATATGCGTACCAGCTGGACTGATTGATACTTCAGAAAGCGCAAAAGACGGCTGATAAAAAATGGAAGTATCATTCGTTTCCAAATTCCATACCATCAACTGTGATAAATCATTACCATCCTGCTTCACAGAATATAAAATGGTTTTAGAATCAAGCCATCCATAAATAGCTTCGATCTTTTCTGTTTTTGAAGCTGGGATCTTTAATGTGCTTAATGAAGTTTCTTGGTTAGATTGGGAGTGTTCTTTTTCCGTATCATTTACGGGTTTACTAAGGTCCTTGGAAGGCTCACAAGCCGAGATAAGTAGGATAGTGGAGATAAATAATGCGACGAAACACAACATCTTACAGATAGACAGCTGCTTACAAAGAGCTGCTTTGGATACTTTAATCTCCACACACCTCCCACTTCAAAACTAAAACGCCTGGCATATGTGAGCGAGACATTAGAAAGAGTAAAGATTTCCAATCGAAACCCTTACGCCTTTCATTATAAAGTAAAAAAGAGAAAATGTGGCGAATAATTATCTTATATTTTCGTGGAAGTATATTCCTTCGAAAATCGTCATCACATATACAG
>NZ_JBFUIB010000724.1:0-1539 GCF_056402095.1 Peribacillus sp. P4_C12 | reverse complement strand
GACCCAAGGTTAACCTGTAACTAGATATTAAAACAGGGGCTGCATCTACCGCAGGCCCCTGTTTTTGATTATTTTTTATTTATCATATTAGAAATCGTCCCGAAATCCAGTTTATTCCCTTCAGCTACAATGGAGTGAACAATTTTATCCTCCATTTCCTTAGTAACAGGTTTATTAGCTATTTTCGAAACACGTTTAATAACGCTCCTTACAGTAGATTCATCTTTAAAATTGGCACCTTGTAGAGAGTTTGCCAACTCTAATACATCTTTCATATTTACGCCCGTTTTACCTTCTATGTTTTTAAAAAAGTTATTATCCATGCCTAAGCCCCTCCTTTTCTGTACCTATCCTATGGGAGTATCAGAAAAATGGTGCAAGGATTATGTAAATATAAATAAAAAGAAATGGAATAGGCTTCTTCTGCCTATTCCATTTCTTTTAGCAGAAAGAAGCCCCTACAATGATTAATAGGATAAACAAAACAACAATTACAACGAACGTAGATCCACCGCTGAAACAGCCGCCATATCCATAACCGCCACCGCCACAACATCCGCCGTAGCCGCCACCGTAGCCACCGTAACCAAACATACTCATTCACCTCGCTCTCGCTTAGCTTACTGATAACATATGTAGGTCAGGACAAATATGTATAGGCCATGTCCTAGTCCAGGCTGCCTATTTCTACTGAAACTTTATCCTTTAGGTCTAAAGACTAAGGCACCGATAAATCCAAAGATGATGGCTGCCGAGATACCGGAACTCGTGATTTCAAACATGCCGGTAAGTACGCCAACGAGCCCATGTTTATCCGCTTCTAGCATGGCACCGCCTACAAGCGAATTCCCAAACGATACGATTGGTATGGTAGCTCCTGCCCCGGCAAAATCAACAAGCGGTTCATATAATTCAAACCCTCCAAGTACGGCTCCTATTACAACGAACAGGCTTAACGTATGTGCTGGTGTCAGCTTAGCCACATCGAAAAGAAGCTGGCCGACTACACAAATCAAGCCCCCGATGACAAAGGCCCAAAAAAACATTGCTAACATCCAAATCTCTCCTTTTTCACGAATTCATCCCATACTCAATGGCCACCGCATGGGCAATACATGGAATTGAATTTTTTTGCTGAACAGATAGCGGTGATAATAATGCTCCTGTTGCAACAAGCAGGATTTTTTTATATTTACCTTGAATCATTTCATTAAGTATATGGCCATATAAAACCACTGCTGAACATCCCGCGCCACTACCGCCTGCCATAACAGGCTGGTCCTTTTTAAATATCATCAAACCGCAATCTTTGAATTTTTCCTGATTGATCTTGCAGCCTTTCTGCTTTAATAGATCCATCGCCGTTTCCCTGCCTATTTGTCCTAAATCACCTGTAAAGATCAAATCATAATCATCTGGGGTCAGACCCGTATCGTTGAAATGTGCTAAAATCGTATCGACAGCCGCTGGGGCCATTGCTCCTCCCATATTGAAAGGACTACCATACCAATCGTATCGTTTGGGAATTCGCTTGTAGGC
>NZ_JBFUIB010000723.1:0-1540 GCF_056402095.1 Peribacillus sp. P4_C12 | reverse complement strand
GGGTAAGAATACTCTGTACCTTTATAATTAAATGTTTTTTGTGAACAGGATTGATTAGTGTATCCATGTAATGCATTCCAGAAATGATTGCTGGCTTTATCGGCTATCTTTAATGCATTTTTGTCAGATAAATTCTGTGATGTATTTTGTGCTGTAACTTCGGTACTCATTGTACAAAAAAGAATGATGATTGATAATAGCATACCTGAAAATTTTTTCATACTTTCTCTCCCCAATCTCTAATTAGGATAATTATGTAACAATAGCGCAATTAATATTACAATTGTTACATTTATATTACAACAAGATCGACATTAGTAAAAGAGAAATATTAGTAATTTCATAATATATTTTTAGTTTTTATTGGAGTATACATAATTTGTTCATATTATTTCTTTCAAAAGTAGCGTTTACCCTATCTACATTAAGAAAATGGAATGATTTAAGAGTTGCAATCCAATTTAGCTTACAGCTAAGTATTTATTTATCATCCATCACTTATTCTATGAGGAACTTACATTATATAGAAGAGCTTCCGCTATATTAGGCAGTTATCGGAATAAATCGCTTTTCTTGTTGCCCTAACGTAAGCAAGATAGTGAAATAAAGAGTTGATGTTATACATTACACGAATCTGTTAAAAATAAAAGGCTTAACCAAATGGTTGAGTTATTTAGTTTTATCCATTATGTTCAACCATATGGTTGAACATAATAATGATAAACTAGATAATATTTTCCAAGCTTTTGCTGACCCAACTCGAAGAGAAATAGTTCGCCTTATTGCCTCTAATGACCGAACAGTTTCAGAACTGGCAGCACCTTTTGATATGTCTTTAGCAGCAATTTCTAAGCATATCAAAGTTTTAGAACGGGCGGTATTACTTAATAAGACAACGAAAGGGAGAACATATATATGTCGTCTAAATCCCGATTCGTTATCATCCGCTATAGAATGGCTTCGTTTTTATAAGTGATTTTGGAACAGGTAGTTTGATGTTCTGGAACGTGAGCTAAATAAAGCCAAAAAGGAAGACATTAGATTGTTAGTACAATTTTATAATTAACTTTTTTAGGAAAGGTTGATAAAGATGGTTAATACATCAACAACAACACTTACTATGATTCGTCGTTTTGATGTCCCGGCGGAAAGAGTATTTGACGCTTGGCTGAACCCAGAATTGATGAGAAAATGGTTTTTTACAATGGAATCAACGAATAAAGTGGCAAACAATGAGCCTATTGTAGGTGGCACCTGGGAAATTGTCGACCATAGAGAAGGTAAAGATTACAGGGCAGTTGGTAAGTTCATAGAAGTTGACTCACCAAGTAAATTAGTTTTCACATTTAAAATGCCTCAATTCAGTGATACGGGGGACAGGATTACCGTTGAAATTAATCCTTTTGAAAATGGCTGCGAGATGACCTTCACACAATTGATTGTCGTTCCTCACGAAGAAGGTTGGACTGTGGAAGACATTGAAAAAGCACATGATGAATATAATAGTCAAACTGAACAAGGTTGGGGTTATATGTTTGAA
>NZ_JBFUIB010000722.1:0-1544 GCF_056402095.1 Peribacillus sp. P4_C12 | reverse complement strand
AAGAAATATTGAAGGATCGTATTTTACATGGTGTTTATGCTATCAACACAAACATTCCCTCCGAGCCTCAATTAGAAGAAGAATTTAATGTGAGTAAAATTACTATACGCAACGCAATTAAAGAACTTGTTCAAGAAGGTTATGTTGAAAAGAAAAGCGGTAAAGGAACAAAGGTAATCGCGAATGCTTCGATTGTGAGGCTTTCCAAAGGAAAACGCTTCACAGAGTTATTAGTTGAGGAAGGTCACTACATTATAAAAAAAGTGCTAAGCGTAAGGAAGATTGAATTATCTTCAGAGTCAGGCCTCTATCCTTTATTTGGAGAAAATTGCATTCAGATTGAGCGAATATACTTATTGGACAATGAACCGTATATTTACTTTACACATTATATTTTATTGGACATAAACGAAGAAGATTTAAAAGAAATTCAGATAAATTCATTGTATGGTTTTTTGGAAGATCAAAACATTAAACTTGAAACATTTAGAGACGAGTTTGCCGTTGCTATTCCTCCTAATCACATTTGTGAAACACTGAAAATGGAAAAAGATAGAGCAGTACTAAAGAGGATCCGGATTTCTAGTGATGGAGACGGTAATGTAATGGAATATAGTGAAGGGTATTACAATACGGCTAAACAGAACTATATTGTGACCTATAACGAGCCGATACAATAATTCTGTTTATTGTATGGGTTTGATTGTAAGCGATTTCTTAGGGATGGGGAGAATATATGGATCTATATTTATTAGGAATCACGCTGATAGCAATCGTAATTGTTATTTTGGGAGTATCATGGTGGAAATGGCATGCATTCATAAGCTTAACTGTAGCCAGTTTATTTTTAGCAGTTTTTTCAGGGTTGCCTATGGACAAGATTGTAGGTGCTTATGAAACGGGTGTCGGTGCTGTCCTCGGTCATCTTATTGGTATCTTGGCATTGGGTACAATCTTAGGAAAGATGATGTCGGACTCAGGAGCTGGTATGCAGGTAGCAGACTTCTTCATTAATAAATTCGGTGTGAAGAATCTACCATGGGCTATGCTTCTCTCTGGGTTCATTATCGGTATTCCGGTATTTTTTGAAGTTGGTTTAGTAATATTGCTACCTTTAGTCATTTCCATTCGTAAATCAACCAAAGTGAACATCTTATTAATTGGTATTCCAGTATTAGCTGGTTTATCGATTGTCCATGGTTTGGTACCCCCGCATCCGGGAGCCATGACGGCTATAGGCATTTATAATGCAAACATGGGACACGTATTACTTTATTCATTAATCATAGCATTCCCAACAGCTATAATTGCTGGTCCTTTATTCGCAAAATGGATTCATAAACGGGTTATTCCTGTGGGAGAACCGGAATTAATCCGAGTAGAAACAAAGTCAAGTGGTTTACCTGGGACTGGAGTTTCGTTCTTTATCATCCTTTTACCTGTATTATTAATGGTATTAACAGTAGTGGCACCGTATTTACCACTACCGGGTTATATTGAAAAATTCTTATTGTTTATCGGGAGCCCGGTCATAGCCTTATTAA
>NZ_JBFUIB010000721.1:0-1545 GCF_056402095.1 Peribacillus sp. P4_C12 | reverse complement strand
ATATGAAATAATCCCAGGAGTGACAGCGGGCATTGCAGCTCCAGCTTATGCCGGTATACCGGTTACCCATCGTGAACATGCGTCGAGTTTTGCGATTGTGACCGGACATGGACGTGATTACAAGGGTCAAGACAACCTGAATTGGCAGGCATTGGCTCAAGGAATTGATACCATCGCCTTTTACATGGGAATTGGTAATATGCCATTTATCTGCGAACAATTGATAGAGCATGGTAGAGACGAAGAAACACCAGTGGCTGTCATTGAATGGGGTACTACAGATAAACAAAGGACGATAACTGGAACCTTGAACACGATTTCTATGCTTGCTGTGGAAGCGGAAATTCAAAATCCGGCAATCTTTCTGGTAGGTGAAGTCGTTCAATTAAGAGAAAAAATCCAATGGTTTGAAAAAGTGATTGAATCAGAGTCTACGAGTGAAGGGAACGAGTCAAGATGTCTATCATTCAAGAATTGAAAGACCGCAGAGCCATACGAAACTATGAAGAAAAAGAAGTAGAAGATGAAAAAATCAGGCAGTTATTAGAAGCAGCTACATATGCCCCTAACGACCGATTACGTGAACCTTGGGGTTTTTATGTAATCAAGGGAGAAGCGAAGCAACGCTATGAACAGTTGGCAGAAAAATATTTACATGAGCGTTTCCCGACCAAGCCGAAATTGATTGATAGTTCACTAGAAGTTGTAAAAACTACTCCGCTTATCATTGTCGTAACCTCTGATATTTTGCCTGAAGATCCGGATTCATCCGAGGACAATGTATTTGCCTCTTGTTGTGCTGTTCATTCGATGTGGCTTGCAGCAAAAGAACTTGGTCTTGGCTTTGTATGGCGCACTAGAGGAGTAGGCCTTGTCAGGGATGAACGACTGCACGAATTTATCGGTTCGCCGGAAAACAAAAAAGTAATCGGTACTATTTTTATCGGCTATCCTAAAAAGGATCAACCTGTTTCTGCTACTAAACGAACTTCATACGTAGAAAAAACAGTTTGGCTATGAAGGTAGGCGAATAAGATGGCTCGCAGAGGATTGTTTCTTATATATACCGGAAATGGGAAAGGGAAAACGACTGCCTCACTTGGAGTTACTTTACGGGCAATTGGGAGAGGCATGAACGTTAAATTTCTCCAATTTATAAAATCTCCAGAGCGAACATATGGAGAGGCATTGGCTTTAAAGAAATTAGGGGTTGAAATGGAACAGCTTGGGATTGGCTTTACATGGACCAAAACTCCACAAGAGCATCGGGAGGCACTAACAATAGCTTGGGAAAAAGCAAAACAGGCCCTTTGTGATCCTACAATTGATTTACTGGTTCTGGATGAGTTAAACAATGCGTTGGCCATCTCTAAGTTCCCGATTGAAGATGTCTTGCCACTAGCAGAAGTAATTGATGCGATTCGTAATCGACCCGCTCATATGCATCTAGTCGTTACAGGCAGAGATGCCAAACGGGAACTGATGGATTTGGCGGATTTAGTTTCTAATATTGATGCGACTAAGCATTACTATGAAGAGGGAATC
>NZ_JBFUIB010000720.1:0-1545 GCF_056402095.1 Peribacillus sp. P4_C12 | reverse complement strand
TCATAAAAGACCCCCTATTTATTAGTATCGACAGTAATAGAAAAAATGAGAATCTTTAAAAGAAGCTAGAGATTACTTGCTTTAAAGGTACCGCCTTCATTCATGTTTCCGGATTTTATTCCTTTATTAAACCACGCTTTCTCTGTTCGGAGGTACCGTGCGTGAAGCTATCCGGAACAACATAGCCTTGTGCTTTTTTTGAATACGGTCATCACCAACTCCGCTGGCTGCATTCAATGCTTCCTCGAGATCACCTTCCTCAAGTAAATTCTCTCCCTGGAAATGATGGGCCCAAACTCCGGCCAAATAGTCGGCCTGTAATTCAAGACTAATCCAACTCCGCCTCCAATTCCAGCTACACCTTTGCCGCTCATTCCTCTTTTGTCCTCAACGTTTGAGCTACCCTGTCTTCCCTTCCATTTCATTATTTTTTTCCTTCTAGAATGCAATTTATGTACCTGAAATACAGCCTTAGGTTATTTACTTCCTTATACCCGAATTTCCTTCTGTTTAGACAGAGGGAAGCCTTTGCAGGAAGAATTTCAATTCATGAAGGATCCCATGATAAAAGACCACTGCGATCCCTTTTCTAGGAATTCATGCAGTGGTTTCCCTTCTAGTTATATTTTTTCTACATCAATCAAAGATAATGTTTCCTGAAAAAAGGATGACTCCAAAGTGAATGATATTTCTTTTTTCAGTATGTGAACCGTAACTTTTTCTTCTCTTAAAAGTTCCATCCTTGTTCCTTATTTAGTGATCCAATCATAAAAGTCAATTTTCATGCATAAGTTTTCATGATAAAAATAATAGCAATTTACCCACTACATCATAGTATATATGGACATATGCACAGGAGGGGTTAACAGCGTGAAAATTCATATAGTCCAAAAAGGCGATACGCTTTGGAAGCTCGCCAAAAAATACGGCGTCAGTTTTGAAGAACTGAAAAAAGTAAACGCGCAATTAAGCAACCCGGATATGATGATGCCGGGAATGAAAATTAAAATACCTGGAACATCTGGAGCTGTAAAAAAAGAAACCATTATACCCAGCACAAACATTCCATCAGGAATGAAAGAAACTCAAATTCAGCCTACACATAAAAAAGAACAGCAAATTATGCCGAAACCACCTATGAAAGAACAGCAGATCATTCCTAAAAAAGAACAGCAAATTGTTCAGCCAAAGCCTATTATTAAAGAAAAACAAATAGTTGTTCCGAAAGAAGTACCGGTACCCATTCCGGTAGTCCCGGAAATCGATATTAATAATTATTATATGGTCAATATGACTAATATGAGTGTGCAAAAGCCCCCAGCGCCACCTCCTTTACCAAAGAAAAAAGAAAAGGCAGTGGCACCAAAAAAGAAAAAGCCAGCAGTTCAGGAGGTTTACGAAGAGCAGCCAGTTGTTCAGGAAATTTGTGAGCCTGTCGATGATTGTATTCCCGTAACACCAATCATGCCTGGAAGCGGCTGAATACAAAAACCACTTCCAGGCATGATTGGTGTTACGGGAATACAATCATCGACAGGCTCACAA
>NZ_JBFUIB010000719.1:0-1549 GCF_056402095.1 Peribacillus sp. P4_C12 | reverse complement strand
ACATAATACAGAAGCTTGAACTCCGGTTCCTTTAAGTTCTTCCGCAATTGCTTCCGTAAAGAATAAGACGTAAGATTTGCTGGCCCCATACATCGACATCCGTGGAGTTGGCTGAAAGGCTGCTGTTGAAGCCACGTTTAAAATTTTACCTTGCTTTCGTTTCACCATGTCATCCGCAATAAGTCTAGTTAAATACGTGAGCGAGATCATGTTGAGCTGCAGGTATTCCATTTCTTTTTGAATATCCAATTCCGTCATCAACCCTAATCCGCCAGCTCCAGCATTATTAATCAAAATATCGATGTCGATTCCTTCGCTTTTCAAGTATCGATGCAAGCTCTCTACCGTTGTATGACTGCTCAGATCGCCTGCAAAAGTATTCACTTGCACGCCATATTCCTTTTTTAAACTCTCGGCTTGTTGTTCCAACAACGCCGAATCTCTGGCAACTAATACCAAGTTATAACAATGCCCTGCAAAAACTTTTGTGAATTCATATCCGATCCCTTTTGTAGCACCAGTAATCAAAACCGTCTCTGCTGTCATTTATCATTATTCCTCCTAGTGTTATTATCTGTTAAGTTAGAATATTGAAAATTTTAAAAATATTATTATGTTAATGATTATACTTATAAGTTTTAATTAAATAAAATTAAAAATATTAATAAATAAATTATTAGTACTAATATTAAAAGAAAAAGCCAAGAAAAAAGAGAAGCCTCTTCGTCAAGTAGACGCCGGACTTCTCTTTTTTTTATTAATCAAATTATCAAAATTTAGTCACATCAATAGGTTCAATTCCTTCAGCCGCGCAATGTTCATAGTATCTTTTCAGGAATGTTTCCCAATTGTCTCTGGCAAGAATTTCTCCTTCTTCACCTATATAGTCTAATGTTCCTTCTACAATATTGAAGGTGATAACATCTTCATCCCCTACAGCTGTCGGCGTATGTTTGGAGCCTGCAGGCTCATAAACCATGTCACCAGGTTTGGAGATCCAAGGCTCCTCGAGATATCTCCAAGTCCCTTGGACGGTATATACAATGACTGTTCCAGGATGGAAATGGGCCGGAAGCTGCATTTTCGCAGGAACAGATAATAAAGTAACCGTTTGTCCTGTCACAGGGTTGGCTTTAAGCAATTTAAATTTCGCATCTCCAAAATATGGAATCCAAGGCAATTCATCTACACTAACATTACCTGCATGAAATACTTCTACTTCTTTTACATCTTTTAAATCACTCACTTAAAATCCCCTCTTCCCATAAATATTTATTAAATTCGCATATTGTTATCGCTTTCATCAGCAAGCAAATTACCTAGTTCGAATTTATAATTTCAGTATATTCGTAATTATCAGTTAAGTAAAATTGATATTTTTTAATTGCAATTAAGTATGATTAATTTACGCAACCACGTTATTTGGATGAAATTTACTTAGCCCCAAGTCCACCATCAAGAGTCAAAATTTGTCCAGTACAATAATCAGATGCTGCTGTAGCAAAGTAAAGGAGTGCACCTACCAAATCATTGTCACTGCCTAATCTTC
>NZ_JBFUIB010000718.1:0-1551 GCF_056402095.1 Peribacillus sp. P4_C12 | reverse complement strand
GTATAAATCAACGGCCTGCTTTTTGAATGCTTTATCAAACGTTCTTTTAATATTACCCATAGAAAAATCCCCTCCATATATAGACAGATTAGTGTGCTTTCTTTTTTCTGTCTACTAAAAGGGGATCATATCAATTAATGGGGGCCTTCTTTGTGCGGGAATGATGTTATTTAACCTGATGCTTTTTCAAGCGGTATTGAAGACTTTGGCGACTTATATTCAAGGCTTTAGCTGCTTTAGAGATATTCATGCCATGTTCCTTTAATATCTTCTCCAAATAAATCTTTTCTGTATTAGCAATATAATCATCAAGAGATAGGGTTGTGTCTTGTAATTCTTCATTTTGAATAAGGTCATTTTTTATATCCAGTTGAGTTTCTTCCATATGAGCTTTCTTTTTAAATAAAGTTGGAAGATGCGGGATCTCAATTTTTGTATCCCCGGGTTCTAGTAAATTCATAGCCCCTTCAATAATATGCTCAAGTTCTCTTACATTTCCTGGCCATTCGTAATCATAAAAAAGAGAGTAGACCTCGTCGCTGATTCCTTCAATATCCAATTCAAACAACGCATTGAACTTTTCAATAAAGGATTGTGCCAGCAATGGTATATCTTCTTTCCGCTCACGAAGTGGAGGGATAAATAAGGATACAACGCTTAATCGATAATATAAATCCTTTCGTAAATGATCATTTGAAATCGCATCTATTGGATCTTCATTTATCGTTGCAATGACTCGAACATCAATTTTTTTGTCTTTTGTATCTCCTACTCGGCGAATCGTTCTTTCTTGAAGGGCCCGTAATAATTTTGCTTGCAAATTCGGGTTTAAAGAATTGATTTCATCAAGAAGGATGGTTCCGCCTTGTGCTTGTTCAAATAACCCAGGCCTTTCAATGGATCCTGTGAAAGCCCCTTTCTTCGTTCCAAAGAGAATTCCCTCAATTAAACTATCTGGCAGTGCAGCACAGTTTTGACTAATAAAAGGATGTGTTGAACGGTTACTT
The DNA here is from genome assembly GCF_056402095.1 of Peribacillus sp. P4_C12. Classification (NCBI taxonomy): domain Bacteria; kingdom Bacillati; phylum Bacillota; class Bacilli; order Caryophanales; family Bacillaceae; genus Peribacillus; species Peribacillus sp. P4_C12. Next base: position 544 of record NZ_JBFUIB010000718.1, on the reverse strand, counting down.
CCATTATGGATACTTTGGGCAAAGAGTTCTTTTCCGGTACCTGTTTCCCCGACTATCAAGATGGAGGATGTGGTTCTTGTGGAGCGCTTGCTCTTTTCAATGACGTCTAAGAAATTCTCACTAGTTCCAATGATACTGTCAAACGTATATTTGGTATCGCCCTTATTTAAAATATTATCTTTAATAATTCTTTCAAGATTTGTTATATCCTTTGCTACTTCAATAGCACCGATAATATTTTGCTTCTGATCTAAAATTGGAAACGTATTATTGATTGTTGTAATTTCCTGTCCGAGATTATTAAAGTAGGTCTGTTTTGAGTTTTCAGTTGCTTTTCCGGAATGAAGAGCCCGTATTAGCGTACTCTCAGTTTCCTCTTGGAACTTAAAAATATCAGGGATCTTTTTCCCTAATACATCTTCTGAATCCATTCCTTCAATTTCAGCCATTTTCTTGTTATAAACAATGGTTAGACCTTCTGTATCTATTATATGTATCCCAATATCAATTACATCTACGAGTGAATATAGGATAGATTGAAAAC
>NZ_JBFUIB010000717.1:0-1554 GCF_056402095.1 Peribacillus sp. P4_C12 | reverse complement strand
CCTGTATATTGTAAAAGGGCCAGGTCATTCTGCACATCAATCGGCTCAGCGACTTCTTCTGGTATTTTTCGTTTCATGATTTCAGTAAATAGATGGTGATTACCCGCATGCTCCACATTGATGACAATACCGTATTCCTTTTTTTGAATAAAGGGATAGATAAGATTTTTCGGGAAAGGCAAGTATTCCTTGATGGCGGTTATAATGATGTGTTCTATTCCTGTTCTTGGGGCAACCGCAGTGACACGGGGAAATAAAATATCCATCGCTACGATTATTTTCGCTCCGGAGTCTTTCATTTGATACTCGAGTTCGCGTTCCGTATAGGTTGGATTAGTTTGAACTATGACTCCCCCAGCCATTAGTATCCCAAAAAAGCTAATGACACCTTGTGGACAGTTAGGAAGCATGACGGCAACTCGTTCTCCCTTTTGAAGACCGATACCTTTTAAATAGGCTGCGAACTTTAAAGCTGATACGTACACTTCTTTGAAGGTTAATTCCTTTCCCTGGAAATGAATCGACACCTTATCAGGAAATTCATCAGCAGACTCTTTCAAAAATGAATAAAGAGGTTTATCTTCATACGACAAAACAGCTGGTATTTGTTCCGGATAAATAGCTTGCCACGGCTTATTGCTCATTTGCCCCCTCCTTCTGAATATTCTCAATACTCTTTTTCATTATAATACAACCGGGATTTTCTTACAATTGCTGAAATTCAGAAAAAGTAAGCATAAAGGCTGATAATCAGTAGTAGAGCAGTGAATATTACCTGAACATATAAGTCGAATGAAGGCAAGTCCAATAGTTTTTTTACTTTTGTTGATAATAAGTTTTTAAAGTATGAACAAAAAAGGAGCAGCTTTTACTCTTTAGTTTTTAATTCTATACCAATATTTATATTTTTCTTCAAACCCTAATTTAGCGTACAGGTTTAATGCAGGGGCATTCGATAATATAACCTGTAGATAAGCATTTTTCGCCCCATTTTCTTTTCCCCAATGCAAGAGATTTTTAATAAGTTTTGCTCCATACCCTTGGTTTCGAAATTTTTCTTGCGTAACAATATTGAACAACCCTAAGTATTCGCCTTCTAAAACACCCAGTCCACACGCTAACACTGTTCCGCTATCATCAGTCAGCAACATAAAGCATCTGTCTGGAATAATATTCTCTAACATTTTATTAAAAATTGTTTGATCATGATCACTTATATGGTTTAACAGACAGAAATTACGAAACCAGTCTTCATGTAATTGATTATAATTGAACTACCCACCACTTATCGACCTTACGGTCTGATWGAAGTGGGGGATTCCTAAGAACATTAGCCTATCGGCCAATTTTTAATTAGGCTACTCCCGTAGTTCCTACGGTTAGAAGCCTTATGGCTTCATTCATTAGATTGAGTCCTGCGTTAATATCTCGATCGTGGTGAGTAGAACAAAAAGGACAATCCCATTCACGAAGATTCAGATGTTTAACGTCTTTATTTTGGTAACCGCAGCTAGAACACAATTGGCTAGAAGCAAACGTTTTAGATACGGTCAC
>NZ_JBFUIB010000716.1:0-1554 GCF_056402095.1 Peribacillus sp. P4_C12 | reverse complement strand
AGGCTACTCTCTGCTATCATCATAAATTTAATAAGAGGAGGAGAATAGATGTCGACTACAAATCTCGTTCAAGATATGAAAGTAATTGTATTTCAAATTAAAGATAAAGAATATGCCATTCCAGTAGATAAAGTTAGTGGAATTGAAAAACTCTTGCATATAACAAGAGTTCCTAAGGCTGTTCAGCTTGTTAAGGGAGTCATAAATCTAAGGGGTGTAATTACCCCAATTATTGATTTACGGGTCCGTTTTGGTCTTGAAGAGTTAGAATACAACGACTCTACAAGGATTATCGTTGTCATTTTAGATGATATGGAAGTGGGGTTAATAGTAGACTCTGCCAATGATGTATTGGATATTCCAGTGGATAGTATCGAACCGCAGCCGGAAGTTGTTGGTCATTCGGCGTCAGAATACATTAGCGGCGTGGCTAAAATTGAAAAACGACTGCTCGTGTTAATTAATTTGGAAAAGGCTTTAAGTCTTGAAGTAAATGAAAATATGAGAAAAGAAGGATAATCATATGTCGTTTATTGAGAAAATTAATCCCCTTCAGCTCGATATCTTGAAGGAAATTGGCAATATTGGCGCAGGGCACGCAGCCACTGCACTTTCGGCAATTCTTAATAGGAAAATTGATATGATTGTTCCTAATGTCCGAGTGGTTTCCTTTGATGAAATGATGGAAATGGCTGGTGGGGCTGAACAAGTTGTTGCTAGCATTTTCTTGCGAATAGTAGGCGATGCATCCGGTAGTATGTTTTTCATCCTTTCTCTACCTGTGGCTGAATACTTCATTCAACAGATGACAGGAGATGAAACCTTTTCAATAGATTCCACGCCATATACTGATTTGGCGCTTTCTTGCCTTCAGGAATTAGGGAATATATTATCGGGATCCTATCTAACTTCTCTATCAGATTTCACCCAATTGAATTTATATCCATCTGTTCCGTCATTAAGTATCGACATGGTGGGAGCAACAATCAGTTATGGATTATTGGAATTGTCACAAGTAAGTGACACGGCCATTGTCATTGATACTGTACTTGAAAAGGATCAGCTATTTGCGGAGTCTATCGACGGACATTTCTTTCTGTTACCCGACCCTGAATCTTTTGATATCATTTTCTCCTCTTTAGGAGTGACAACAAATGACTGAATTATTACAGGTCAAGGTTGTAAAAGTCGGCATTGCAGATATGAATATTGTAAAACCTCCCTATTCGATCCGTACTTCAGGTCTAGGATCATGTGTTGGAGTTGTGATTTATGATGAAAAAAAAGAGATTGCCGGTTTGGCTCACGTCATGTTGCCTGACTCTTCACTCGCTAAATCGGGACATATTAACGTTGCCAAATTTGCAGATACGGCGGTAAAGGAATTAGTGCAGCGCTTAGTAAAAGAAGGGGCAAGATTGATTTTTTTAAAAGCGAAGATGGCTGGCGGGGCACAAATGTTTCAATTTGCCTCTAGAGGGGATTTCATGAGAATAGGGCCCAGAAATGTGGAAGCCGTCCGGAAAGAATTAGCAGACTTGCACATCCATGTTG
>NZ_JBFUIB010000715.1:0-1557 GCF_056402095.1 Peribacillus sp. P4_C12 | reverse complement strand
CTTCTATATTGCATTCAAGGTATTCGCACATGTTAATTAGAATGGATAATACCGAGTTATAAAAAAATAGGAAGATTTGTGACTCGGAAACGTGACTCTAGAGCCACACATTAATGTGGTATTATCCATTCTAATTAACATGTGCGAATACCTTGAATGCAATATAGAAGTCGTAATTGAATTAGTTCAAACTGAAGAAAACCACCAGTAATTGGACTGGTGGTTTCAAGCATTAATTAAGTGAAGTTTTTGTTTTTAATAATGGTCTATTTGCGCACCCAGATTATCTAGGTCTTGTGAAATATTTAGAATGATTAAATATCTCCAATCATTTTTAAGTTTCCCTAAGTCTACAACCTGATGAACCTCTACTACATCATTTTCATACTCTTTACTAGTCTCGCAAATTTCATATAAACTTTCTACTAATTCAGTATTATCCCAATTCCTCACATCTAACTGTACGAATGTTTGACTTTTCTTTATACTCATTTTCTTCTCTCCAAGTTTTTGAAGTATTACGGATATTGAGTACTCCTACTTGATTTAGTTTTATTAGAATGTCCATTGTCTTTAATGATTCATCTGTAACAACAGATGTAATATTACCGTGAATTTAATGTTTTACAACCTTAGTAGTTGCCTTTGAACTAACATTTCCTGCTTTATCCTTTGCAGTTATTGAAAGGGTAGTTCCCTTTTTCTGTGCTTTTATCTTAACTGAGTAGCTCCCATTAGACGCTGCTTTCGCTGAACCAAGGGATTTACTACCTACCTTTACGGTCACAGTCGATGATGCTTCAGCTTTCCCTTTTACAACTTTATCATTATCATCTACCTTACTTACCGTAGGCTTACTTGGTGGAACAACATCTAACACTGTGACAGAAGCACTTGAACTCACATTCCCTGAACTATCTTTTGCTGTGACCGCTAATTTAGTTCCCGCTTTTTGCACGGCTATTTTAATAGAGAATGTTCCTTTAGTTGTTGCCTTTGCAGAGCCTAATACTTTACTGCCATTTTTAACAGTAACCGTAGAATTAGCTTCTGCTTTCCCTGTTACTACTTTGTCATTATTATCTACCTTACTTACGGTAGGTTTACTTGGTGGAACAACGTCTAGAACAGTTACAGAAACACTTGAACTCACATTCCCTGAACTATCTTTAGCTGTGATGGTCAATTTAGTTCCCGCTTTTTGCACTGCTATATTAATAGAGAATGTTCCTTTAGATGTTGCTTTTGCAGAGCCTAACACTTTACTTCCACTTTTAACAGTAACCGTAGAATTAGCTTCTGCTTTCCCTGTTATAACTTTGTCATTATTGTCAACCTTATTAACACTTGGCTTAGATGGCTTAACATTATCTACAAATCCAGTTGAGATAGCATATAAATCCTCTTCTGTGTTATTGTCAACGTAGTCATTATCAGTGTCTATAACACCCACATAATATGTGCCAGCTTTAGCTTGATATGCTTGTACTTCAACATCATCCTCATATTCACTACCCAAATATTCCAAGTTATTATTCTCAACAAAATCTTTTTGTA
>NZ_JBFUIB010000714.1:0-1559 GCF_056402095.1 Peribacillus sp. P4_C12 | reverse complement strand
AAATGTTATCAGGTGAGACTATTGCAGCTTATGCACTAACCGAACCTTCATCCGGCACGGATGCAATGAGTGCAAAGACGGCAGCGGTATTATCAAAATGTGGGACATATTACATCTTAAATGGAGAAAAACAATGGATTTCCAACTCTTCTATCGCTGGCCTATTTATTGTGTATGCAAAAGTGAACGGTGAAAAGTTTACTGCTTTCATTATTGAAAAAGGTTACGAAGGAGTCTCCATTAGTCCGGAAGAAAAGAAAATGGGGTTGCGGGGGTCTTCCACGTGTTCTCTCATTTTGGATAATGTAAGAGTACCTTCTGAAAATGTTATTGGTGAAGTAGGGAGAGGGCATATTATTGCGTTTAACGTATTGAATATCGGCCGCCATAAGATTTCAGCCACTTCACTGGGAACTGCAAAGAGATCTATTGAGCTAGCAGTTAGCTATGCCAATGAAAGAAAGCAATTTGGCCTGCCTATTTGCAGCTTCAACTTAATCAAAAATAAACTAGCAGATATGACTATAAAAACGTACGCTAATGAAAGTTCCGTGTATAGAACTGCTGGCGCGATGCAAGAAGGGTTTGAAAATATGAAACAGACGGGCTCCACTGACTTTGGTGAAACGATAGCCCGTTATGCTTTAGCGTGTTCAATCAACAAAGTTATGTCCACAGAAGTTCTTGACTTTATCGTCGATGAAGCATTGCAAATCCACGGTGGCTATGGATATATGGAGGAATATGAGATAGAGAAACTATATCGTGATTCCAGGGTTAATCGGATTTTTGAAGGTACGAATGAAATTAATAGAATCCTCATTGCTACAACATTGCTGAAAGCTTATGAATTGCCTAGTAAGAAAGGTAATGTCGACGAAGGATCGTTACTACGTGAAAAGCAGACACTCCAGCTGATGAAAAACCTTTTTCATTCTACAATAGAGGCTGTTCAGAAGAACGGCCTAACAAATTTAAATCAAGAACAGGAAACAGCTGCATTTATCGCAGACCTAGTCATCGGAATTTATTCGGCGGAAAGCTCCATTTTACGAACGGAAAAAGCAGTACAAGTAACAGGGAAAGATAAAAGCAGCCAAAAAATTGCTTATACGAAAGTATTTATCCATGAAACATCCCAAATGGTCGCCATCAGAGCCTTGAATATTCTAAATCATCTCAGTGACGATGAAGTATTTTCGCGGATTGCTAGCCGTCTTATCATGAGTAGCCCGGAAGATATTGTGGAAGTGAAGCGTAGAATTGCCGATGTAATTATTGAAGCTAAAAAATATGTTTCTTAGATATTAGTGCAGATACCTGATGCTACCCCGATTATTGGGAGCGATAAACAAAGTTCTATTATTAGGAATTTTGGGAATTCATCGAGATAACTAAGTTATCTATTTAGACTTAATAATGGAATCGCTTTCAAATCAGAGGTTTATTTTATAAGGAGTGAATTGAATGGCTAAAGGTGAAGTTTATACCCAGGAAAAGCTAGATCAGTATTATGAAGGAATGAAGAAAAAAAATCTTGGTCCTCTATGGTACGATCT
>NZ_JBFUIB010000713.1:0-1564 GCF_056402095.1 Peribacillus sp. P4_C12 | reverse complement strand
GATTGGCATCTACCCGAATTGGAAACTTCTCCCCAACTTTTTCTCGAACCGCTGCTATACGCTCTACATCTGACTCAATATCCCAACCTACTTTAAGTTTTAACGAAGTATATCCTTGGTCGACAGCTTCCTGAGCTTTTTCAGCCATAATCTCTGGTTCGTCAATACTTAAAACTTTTGCAAACGTTAGGGATTCATGAAATTTCCCACCTAATAAATCATAAATCGGCAATTTTGTGTATTTTCCCATAAGGTCATAGCACGCAATATCAATGGCCGCTTTTGCTGAGGGATTTCCCATAATGGCCGAATTCATAATGTAGTGAATTTTTTCCAAATTAAATGGATTTTCTTGTTTCACTGCAGGCAAAAGGACATGCTTTAATACTTCGAATGTTGCATAAAACGTTTCCCCTGTTACATGTTCATCAGGTACTGCTTCACCATATCCTACTAGCCCGTTATCGGCTATCAATTTTACGATAACAGAAGGCATATACTTATATGTTTCATAGGAAATAACAAATGGTTCTTTTAAAGGCAAATGAGTGGCATAAATTTCACAACGTTCAATAATCAAAACTAAGCTCCCCTTTCATACTGTCGCTATATGTCGTTAATAAAAATAATATATACTAATCCCCTTTTTCTGTAAAGTCTGAATTTTTAAAATCCAATTAGGGTCTTTAATTTTTCTGTAGCTAAATATAAATTTCGAGGTCTTCCTTGATCGTAAGGATGCTCCTCACCTCCTTTTAAAAGACAGCCTCCTTCAATGAGCCTTTTAATGAATCTTTCTGCCGATCGTCGGGTGCAATTCATGTATTCTTCTAGCTCTGCTGCAGAAAAAGCCCGAAAATTGTTTATGGAAATAAACTGATGAATTAACTTTATATTTTTTGCACTCATTTTAAGTTCACTAGCTAGTTTTTGAATAGTTTCATCCTCATTTTTCAATTCCACAAGGTGATTTTCTTCAAATAAAGGTCCTTGTAATTTTTGATCTTCATCCACCAAGCATGCAATCGTTTTACTCTTTAGAAATTTATTAGTAAAAAATAACGCTTGGGCTGAATGTTTTTCCGCCTCCTGAATTGTATACCCATACCCAATACCTATTTGGAATAAATTTTGAAATTCTCTTTCCATTTGTCCGATAATATCATTATAAAAATCGTTTTCGAACGCCTGCAATGCTCCACGTGTTGTATAAATCAAATATGGATTTAAGTATTCAAGAGAAACACGAGCTTGTAGCCTTTTACTCAACTTCTGTAAAAAATTCAAAAATGAATCACTCCCATTAAGATTTTGTTGATAATCTTGAATAGAAATAACTGCAATCTGAGATTCTTCCGTTTTCTTTAGTTTCAACAAAGATATAGCTCTTGTTAGGCTTTCAATTAAGGTATGTTTGGGCTGGACCATATATCTAGAAGGAATGGATAGCCCTTGAAGCTCCTGATAAACTGCATGAATACTCGTTAGTGCAAAAAGGGTTTTTCCTTCCTTATATTGTTTGCTGTGAAAGTGGACAAATTCAGCTATATTTAGTGCCTGGGTT
>NZ_JBFUIB010000712.1:0-1568 GCF_056402095.1 Peribacillus sp. P4_C12 | reverse complement strand
GGGCAAGCTGTGGTATCAGGACACTTTTCTGTATTAAAGTCCTTCATAGTAACACCCAATTTTTTTAAGTATCAAATTTTATCCTATTCCACAAAATTGTGCGTACTTTTAAATTTATAATATATAAAGTATCATTGATTTTACAAGTGAAGACTAAATATTCTCTCTTTTTAGACTATTCACCATTAAAGATGTTTCGTAAAAAAATCCGATGAGAATGACACTGACTGGCACAGCAGTGGATTGGAACCAGATTATCTCATAACACATGAAGGATTCATTTTTATGATTGTTTCGAAGGGAGGGTAAGAGATTGGGATTGTTTTAGGGGGTATTATTTTCCATCTTATAGGAACTTGGAGCTGTTTCTGTTAAATTTGGTCTTCTGTCATCCCCTCCAATTACCATGGGAACCATCCGGTTTCTTTTAACAGGTAATTTACGATTTAATAAATCACCTAGACATAGATTAGAGAAGAAGCTTGTATCATAAAGGTCAAAGGGAAGTAAAAGTAGGTTATATTAGCTTTATTCTTAGCACATACCATCATCCTGACCATGAATAGGTAATGAGACATTTTCCTATTTTCAGGCAAATAATAAGGAGTAACTAAAATGAAATCACAAATTATTCAGTCTTTTGGTGAACCATCCGTATTTCAATATAAAGAGATTTCAAAACCTGAACTGAAACCTGGACATGTACTTATTCAAGTAAAGGCTACGAGTGTAAATCCTATTGATACGAAAGTTCGTGCTGGTGCAGTTCCAGCCGTTGCACCCAAGTTTCCAGCAGTATTACACGGAGATGTGTCAGGGTTGGTATCTGCAGTGGGTGAAGGAGTAACCGAGTTTAAAATTGGCGATGAAGTGTTTGGATGCGCGGGTGGATTTAGAGGCACTGGCGGTGCACTTGCAGAGTTTATGCTTGCAGATGCCGATTTACTTGCTCATAAGCCGAAAAATTTGACGATGGAAGAAGCCGCAGCTTTACCATTAGTTTCCATAACTGCTTGGGAAGCATTATTTAATCGTGCAAGGCTTATACCTGGACAAAATATATTGATCCATGGAGCCACCGGAGGTGTAGGACACATCGCCATTCAATTAGCCAAATGGGGAGGAGCGACAGTCTATACAACTGCCTCTTCGCAAGAGAAACTGGAGATTGGCACGCGCCTTGGTGCTGATATAACTATTAATTATCGAGAAGAAAGTGTTCATGACTATGTACAAAAATATACAAACGGAAAAGGATTTGACGTCGTGTTTGACACGGTAGGGGGTGAAAACCTTGATCGCTCTTTTGAGGCGGCAGCGGTACATGGAACGGTAACAGCCATTGCTACTCGTTCGACTCATGACCTCTCCCCCGTACATTCAAAGGGACTTTCCCTTCATGTTACCTTTATGTTGTTGAAGATATTAAACAAGGACATGCATAAACATTATGGAGAAATTTTGATGAAGGTTGCTAGGATGGTTGAGGAAGGGAAACTGCGTCCGCTTTTGGATTCAAATATTTTTACGTTTGATGAAGTATCAAAAGCCCATGAGTACATGGAGTC
>NZ_JBFUIB010000711.1:0-1570 GCF_056402095.1 Peribacillus sp. P4_C12 | reverse complement strand
GAGTTGAACTGTTTCAGCAAGTGGATGGAGTATATATTGGAGATCAAGGTGTGGAAAACGATTTGATTGGAAACCTATCCGCCTTCAATGATCGGAATATTCTATCTATTCGCGTGAAGTCTTCCGTTTTGCAAAGCGGTATTTACGATTTGCGGCCAGATGTTTCAAGGGATGTGTATCGGCTACAACATACCCGTGTCACAACACAGGTTAAGCCGCAAAATACTGTCGAACGCTGCCTTGGTTCCATTACGATGGACAATGATGCATATGGGCGATATCGGGGAGAGGTCCAAATTTGCAGGCGAGATTTAGAAGCAAATCATCGAGTCAATGTGATAGGGCTAGTTATAGAGGAAGATCTTCCTTTGATAGCGCTACTAGAACCTGGTCAATCCGTAAAGATACAAGTGAAGAATTATATAGAGACTTAGAAATACATGGAAAATAGGTGATCATTTCACTCACGACCAAAGCCTTTGCTCAGCAAGTGTTAATTAAGCAACTGTAGTTGTTAGTAACGATACGCAAATGGGGTTTTCTGTCATTAAAAAAGCTGAGATTCCAGAATAAGCTAGATTTTCCTGGAAAAGAAAAAAGTGAATGAGAAATTGAAAAAGGTGCTACTGGATTTTAAGGGGCTGCTTTTATTGTCATAAAAGTGTGGGAATTTGTAAAAAAAATTATACGGTTAACAACACTTAGGAGCCGGGCACAAAAGTGTACTAGTGATATTGATTATATCTCTTGAGAAGCTTTTTACCTACTACTGCTAAGAAAGCCTTTTGAGATTAAAAAGTAAAAAGGAGGATGCCAAAATGAATAAAAAGATATGGGCACCTGCTGGGTTAGCTTTTTCCTTGGCTTTATTCACTCTTGGTGGAGTTACATCAGCAAGGGAGTTTGCGGAAGAAAAACCAGTGCCGGATGTTCAGACAATCGTAGAAAATATGTCCATAGAGGAGAAAGTCGGTCAAATGCTTATGCCAGATTTTCGTAATTGGCAAGAACAAGGAGAAAGCAAAGCAACAGGTTTTATAGAAATGAACTCAGAAGTTGCAAGCATCATTGAAAAATATCATTTAGGCGGAGTGATCTTGTTTGCTGAAAATGTTGTAGATACYGAGCAAACGGTACGGCTGACAGATGGTTTACAGAATGCGAGCAAGGATCTTCCACTATTTATAACTATTGATCAGGAAGGAGGAATCGTAACTCGCCTTCAAACAGGAACGAATCTTCCGGGAAATATGGCGCTGGGTGCAACTAGAAATAAGAATTACGCCTATCAGTCTGGAGAAATCATCGGCAAGGAATTGTCCTCTCTTGGTATAAATGTAAATTTTGGACCGGCTGTTGATGTCAATAATAACCCCGGAAATCCAGTTATTGGCGTCCGTTCCTTCAGTTCTGATCCAGATCTTGTATCAAAACTTGGGATTCAAACCATAAAAGRATTGCAAAGCCAGAATATGATAGCAACGACTAAGCATTTCCCTGGTCATGGAGATACGGCGGTTGATAGTCATTATGGTCTTCCTCTTGTCTCGCATAATAAGGAGCGCATACG
>NZ_JBFUIB010000710.1:0-1571 GCF_056402095.1 Peribacillus sp. P4_C12 | reverse complement strand
CTTCATTCCCTTTTAATTCTGTGCTGCGAACAAGTTTATGGAAAACTTCCATATTACAAACATTATAATTTCCGATAAATTTTGCAACAAATGTATTGACTGGAGAAGTATAAATTTCTGATGGAGAACCGGATTGTACAACTTTTCCTTTATTCATGACAAAAATTCGATCAGACATCGTCATTGCTTCTTCCTGATCATGAGTAACAAAAATAGTTGTAATATCTAATTCTTTCTGTATTCTCTTTAATTCTTTTTGCAAGCTTTTTCTAATTTTAGCATCCAATGCGCTTAACGGCTCATCCAAAAGCAGTACTTTCGGCTCCATGACAAGCGCACGGGCAAGAGCAACCCTCTGCTGTTGTCCACCAGATAATTGATGAGGATACGACTCTTCTTTTCCTATCAAATCAACCATATCAATCATATTTTTCACTTTTGATTTAATATTTTTTACCTTCTTCATTTTAAGCCCGTACGCGATATTGTCAAAAACGCTCATATTTGGGAAAAGCGCATAAGACTGAAAAACCATACCGACTTCACGCTGACGCGGTGATAAATTAGTAATATCTTTTCCATCAATTAAGATTCTTCCTACATCAACACCTTCAAGCCCCGCAATGGAACGTAATAATGTACTTTTCCCGCATCCGCTTTGCCCAAGAAGTGTAGCAAATTCTCCTTTTTTTAATGTTAAAGAAATGTCATTTAGAACGACTTGATTTTCATACCCCTTAGTCACTTGATCGATGGTTACATAGTTCATTACTTTTCACCTTCTATAGCAGTATTTTTATTACAGTGTTGTTTTTTAAAAAATGAAAGAATTCGCTTCTTATTTGACACGACAGGATTTTTTTCGTTTCTAAACGTAAGTTTTAATACAATCCCCGTTAAAAGTAAAATCATTGAATAATAAGTAATAACAATTGCACTTGTTAAGTGACCACTGCTGTTTAGTTTGTCGGCAAGATAAATTTGAATGGTTTCAAATCGGCCCCCTACAAGCAAATTAGCAAAAGCAAACTCACTAAATAAAAGAGCGACTGATAATAAGGTAGACACTAAAATACCAGATATAATATTTGGAAACACCACTGTGCGAAACGACTGGAATTTTGTAGCACCCAGTAATTCAGCTGCATCAACAAGCTGCACGGCATTAATCGTACGAAGACTGCTACGAATACCTTGATACATAAATGGCAGAATCGTTATGAAATAGGCACCGATTAAAATCCAAGGTGTTCCGGCAATTTGAATCGGTCCATCTGAATATACCTTGATTAATCCTACAGCTCCAACAATGGGAGGAATTCCATAAGGAAGCATAGCTGCTGCTTGAAGTAATCCTTCCCATTTACTGAAATATACCGTGATGATAAAGATAGTCGGAAGCATAATAACAACACTAAGACCTACAGACATGACAATTAAAAACAGCGTTCGTCGAAAAGCATCATAAAACCGTTCATCTTGAAATAATTCAATATACCAATCCATTGTATAACTCTCAGGTAAAATGGTATGATCCCATTTACCGGCAATCGAGAATAAAAATGTTCCTA
>NZ_JBFUIB010000709.1:0-1575 GCF_056402095.1 Peribacillus sp. P4_C12 | reverse complement strand
ATACTGAATCCCGGCCCATTGCATATAACACACGTGATGCGCTTGTAATTGAAGCAACTCCTGAAGAAAAGTTACCAATAATTACCGCAGTAATAAATAATGATTTAAATAGGTTTCCTCCAACAAGTATAGCGATTTCCATGGCTGCTGAATCATTGTTTTCAAATGAAAAACCCGGATAGACCAATTGTGCTAAGTAGGAAGAGCCAATATACAAAACCCCTATTAATAGCAACATTATGATAATAGCTCTTGGGATGGTTTTTTCAGGATTGATTGTTTCCTCTGACAAGGTAGTAAGTGAGTCAAAACCAAGGAAACTAAAACAAAGAATTGAAGAGCCTGCTAAGATTACTGACAAGGGAACCTCTGAATTGAATAATGGTTTACTCGAGAAAAGAGTTCCTGTCCCAACTCCATCTAACAAATTTTTGACGGTTAATATCCAGAAAAAACAAACGAAAATGATTTGAGCAATAACGAAAATTTTACTTGCGGATGCTGATGTCTTTACCCCTAGTATGCTTGGTACAACTATGATAGTAGTTAAAAGAATAATCCACACATAATGTGGAATCCCTGGAAACACTGCACTTAAAAAGACAGTGGACATCAAACACGTCACCATAGGTGTTAAAATATAATCAAGCATAATTGTCCAACCTACAAGAAACCCAACTTCAGAATTAATAGACTTTTGAGTAAATGTATAAGCTGAACCTGAGATAGGATATGCTTTTGCCATCTTTCCGTAGCTGAGCGCTGTAAACAGTATCGCTAGAAATGCAATAATGTACGCACCCGTAATGACACCATGTGAGGTTACGGTAGCTATTCCATAGGTATTAAAAAATACCATGGGGTTATTCCAAGCAATCCCTAAAAAAACAACCTGTGACAAAGTAAGTGTTCTAGCAAGTTTCTTCCGTTTCATAATCAGCTCCCTCACATTTATAAAGAATACTCAGAAGATTTAAATTATTGTGTATTTTGATTATAAAGGTTGTTGTAACACAAAGGTCAACACCTGTATTATATTTTTTAAGGGGGCGATTAAACTGAAAGAAAAATTAACAATTGGTGAGATGGCAAAGTTACGAGGGATGACTACGGAGACCTTGCGCCATTATGATCGGATTAACTTATTCAAGCCGCAATATATCGATTCACATTCGGGATACCGCTACTATTCTATTTTCCAGTACGAGGTTTTAGGAACCATCAAAGAATTACGACAACTTGGAATGAGTACGGACGAAATAAAGGATTATTTCAATGAACGCAATTTTAGTAAGTCTTTGGACATTCTTAAAGCAAAGCACGCAGATCTTGTTGCAAAGCTGAACGAATTAACTGACTTGGAGGAAAATATCCGGGAAAAAATTGTATATTTGGATCACGTAGCAAGAGAAACGGAACTTCAAACGGTTATGTTTCGTGAATTAGGACGCAGGAAGTTAATTACATTGAATGAAAAAATCAATAATAATTTGGAACTCTGTTATGGTGTTATAAGGCTAGAAAATATGCTTGCTGAGAAGACACCGATTCTGGCCAGTAACAGACTAGGCATTC
>NZ_JBFUIB010000708.1:0-1577 GCF_056402095.1 Peribacillus sp. P4_C12 | reverse complement strand
CTATTGTAGAGTAAGTACGGAAAAAGAGTCGCAGGAAACATCGTTAGCTAGGCAGGAAGATGAATTAGTCAAATTAGCTGAGAAAATGGATATAGAAGTAGTATCTATTATAAAAGAGCAAGCAAGCGGTTACGAATTAAACCGTGATGGTATTTTTGACATGCTGGATCTATTTAAAACTAAAGAGGCTGAAGTTCTATTAATTCAAGACGAAACGAGACTAGGCAGAGGAAATGCAAAAATTGCTCTGTTTCATGTTGTTCTTAAAGAAGGCGTTAAAATCTATACACTTTCCCATGATGGGGAACTTGAGCTATCGGATTCAGATGCTATGGTTATCCAAATAGTCGGCATTGTAGAAGAATATCAAAGGAAACTACATAATTTAAAAATTAAACGCGGGATGTTACGAGCAGTGGAAAAGGGGTATCGCCCTCAAAAAAACCTTCAAAACCAGAGGAATTCTACTGGAAGAGACCGTAAGGAGATACCTATTGAAGAAATTGTTAAACTTCGGGTAAATGGATTGACGTTTGCAGAAATCGCAGCCACGTTAAGGGGCTTTGGCTATAATGTATCCAAAGCTACAGTTCACAGGCGCTTTCTAGAATATCAACAGAATACACCTGAAACTCAATCATAGAACTTGTAATTTCGCTTTTTTTTTAATACCATGTCAATATCCGTACATTAGAAGGAGCGAAATTATGCTATCAAAAGAAAAACTAGCCCGTATTAATGAACTTTCTAAAAAGGCTAAGGCAGAAGGCTTAACAGAAGTTGAGGCTAAAGAGCAAACCCAATTGAGAAGTGAGTACTTGGAAACATTCAGACGTTCTATGTCCGATACGCTGGAACATGTGAAAGTTGTTGATCCGGAAGGAAATGATGTCACACCTCAAAAGATTAAAAATATAAAGGAAAAAAGAAACTTACATTAATGAATGGGGCTATCTGATGGAACTTTTCATTGGCTGGCCTTCTTATGGTCTTTAGAATTAAAAGGAGAATGCATTCATGTATGTATTCTCCTTTTTAGCTTAACCTAAATAGTGGACTTCTCTAGTTACTAGAAAATTGAAATATTGGGGAAGGATTTAGTGATTTTAGTTGTGATATTAAGCAGGTCACTATAATATAAAGAGGTACATTACAGGAAGGGATGTTTTACAATATGTTAGATAAATTAGATGCACTTTCTATCAATACAATTCGTACATTATCGATTGATGCAATTGAAAAGGCTAATTCTGGTCATCCGGGAATGCCAATGGGTGCAGCCCCGATGGCGTATAAACTTTGGACTGAATATATGAATCATAACCCTAAAAACCCTGATTGGTTTAATAGAGACCGTTTTGTTCTTTCAGCTGGTCATGGATCTATGCTGTTATACAGTCTTCTTCAKTTGTCAGGGTATGGCTTATCCATCGATGATTTGAAGAATTTCCGCCAATGGGGCAGCAAAACTCCTGGACATCCGGAGTTCGGTCATACAGCTGGAGTTGATGCGACCACAGGACCACTAGGACAAGGGATTGCAATGGCAGTAGGGATGGCGATGGCAGAACGTCACT
>NZ_JBFUIB010000707.1:0-1579 GCF_056402095.1 Peribacillus sp. P4_C12 | reverse complement strand
CTATACCATGTGGTTTGAAATCCTGCGAATAAGCGAGTATTCGTGAGCATTATCTATTAAACTGAGGGAGTTCTATAAGAAAAAGCTGACTTAAAGACAGCTCTGATCTTCAGCTAGCGCACCCGTTAGTTTAAGTACAATACTTCACAAACTAACAAAAGAGGTGCGGCAGCTACCTCCGGTGTTCAACTCAAGCCCCCTATAGCATWCCTATGAGCATTAATTACCGGCTTTGAAAAAACAGAGCCCTCGGTATGATGAGAGTATTTCACTGGCGGGCATCTTTAGAGAAGCTGGAGATCTGAGTACTCACATGAATGCGCTCCTTCGTCATGCAGGATAATATAGTTATTTAATTTCACAAAGCGAATAGTTCATCCTCGCTCCCATTTACTAACAAACCGAATATCGAAATTTCGTTATTTCTAATATTAAAAAAAAGGAAAAAAACACACTTTTGTATTTGATTAGCTAGCACTGTACTATATCTTACTTGTAATATTCCTATTAGTTTCCTTAATAGCTCATCTTTAAATCACACTTTTGCAATCTGTGAAATAGCATTTTATTAGAATTATCTTTCTTAAATAACTGATTCCGTTCCTTTCGCTACAATAAAGTCAATGAAATATCGACTTGTAATCGGTAAAATACTTTTCTCTTTATAAGCTATACTAATAGTACGCATTACTTGTGGTTCAATCGATTTTGTCACAATATTATATTGTAAACGTTCTAATATTAATGAAGGCAAAATTGAGAGACCTAGTCCCTGCTCAATCATTGACATAATGGCATAATCATCTTGTACACGATATTCGATTTTCGGTTCGAATTGGTGTCGATGAAATACATTAAGAGGTTCACTAACAGCTCCTTCATCTAATAAGATATAAGGCTCCTCTAATAATTCCTGTAATAGTACTTTATCACGCATTTCCAAATGATGATTTGGTGGTAAACACGCAAGCATTTCATCTTGTTTAATAGGAATCATTTCGAGTTGTGTCACTGCATCTGGATTCACAAAGCCAAAATCTACTACCCCTTCTTTAATTAAATTTTCAATATCCGTATAATCACCTAAATGAATTTCAAATCGGACATTGGGATACTTTATTTTAAATTCCTTCATCCATTGTGGTAACCAGTGACATGCCACACTCGAAAATGTTCCAATTCGAATAGTCCCTCGTTCTAACCCTTGCATTTCCTTTTTCTTTTCATGTAATTCTCTATTTGCATTACAAATACTTCTAATAAACGGTAAATATTGCTCTCCATCTGGTGTCAGTGTTACTCCTGTCCGTGAACGAATGATAAGCTGCGTTTCCAAGTCAGCTTCTACTGTATGAACAAGCTGACTGACAGCTGATTGCGTATAACCAAGTTGTTTTGCTGCACTTGTAAAACTACCCGTTTCAAGTACCGCAAGAAGTGCGAAATATGCATTCATGTTAATCACCTCTATATTAGTAAATCTAATAGTTTTATTAAAAACATTCGTTTCCCTAATAACAAAAGGGATGCTACGATTATATCACTTATATAGAGAGGGAGATTAACATGACACAAAAAC
>NZ_JBFUIB010000706.1:0-1582 GCF_056402095.1 Peribacillus sp. P4_C12 | reverse complement strand
CTTCTATACCTCAAAGTAAACTTTTAATATCGTAAAACTTTCCATTTTCCAACTCATCCACTTCGAGTAGCTCCAATAGTTTTTCCGCAACGAATTCTGGGCTTCTTAGAGTGCCTTTTTCTTTATAGTCATGAAATTTTTCCCTGTCGGAAAAGTCCTGTTCATTAGCTGAACGAATTGTTTCTTGCATCCCTGTGTCCATTACACCTGGTGAAAAAGATATGAGAGTCATAGGGAAAGGCACCTTATCCTGTTCCAATCCTGCAACACGGGTGAACATTTCAAGTCCCGCCTTTGTACTACAGTAGGCAGCCCAGCCATGATAGGGATTTTTCGCTGCTCCTGAAGAAATGTTAACCATAACCTTCTTTCGGTCCCAATGCTTTGTTCGCTTAACGAATGCATCTGCTAATACTACTGGTGCCATAAAATTTACTCGCATGCTGGTTTCCAAACTTTCCTGTCCCAGATTTCCTACCGGCTTGATTGGTTCAATTACACCAGCATTATTAACAAAGTAAATCTCGCTTTTTTCATCGACCTCTTCAAGAATCTTATTGACTAACGAAGTAAGCTGCTCAATTTCATTTAAATCAACGGAAATAAAAGTAAGTTTTGTTCCGAATTGAGCAGCTATTTCCACCATTTCAGGATGAGATGTACGGGATAATAAAATACAATGGTCACTCTTCTTCAAGCATTGCTCAGCAATAGCTGCACCTAATCCTCTCGAAGCTCCTGTGATTATAAAAGTCTTCACCACAAATCCTCCCTTTCATTGATTATTATTTATTGTACCAAAAGAAGCAGCCTGTATAGTGTTTGGCTGCTCCGTATAAAAATTATAAAATGGGTGATAACAGCCTTGCTATGGACTCTTTAAAACGAATCCACTTTGAACGTTTTTCAAACTCTTCAATTGTTAGTTGTCTACAAACTTCTACATCATTATAAAAATTTTTCGTCAGCGTTTCGGCCATTCCTTCATCATAAATAAAGGCATTGACTTCAAAATTCAATTTAAAACTCCGGACATCAATGTTAGCAGTACCGACCGAAGAGACCTCTTCGTCCACAACAATCATTTTCGCATGTATAAAACCTTTATCATAGATGTATACCTTAGCTCCCGCTCTTAATAACTGCCCTGCATTAAAGGTTGTTGCCCAATAAACGAAAAGATGATCAGGTTTATTAGGAATCATGATTTTCACATCCAGCCCTGACAAGCTGGCAATCCGGAGTGCATCCAATAAACTAGCATCCGGTATAAAGTAAGGTGTTTGAATCAGAATCGATTTCTTTGCTGAAGAAATTAATTTAATATAGCCATTTTTTATTTGTTCCCATTCAGAATCAGGACCACTTGTCACAATTTGCAAATCAATATTACCCTGAGGCTTCAAATTAGGAAAATAATGTGGCTGATAAATAATATCATGATTTTTTGATGCCTGATTCCAATCAAGAATAAAACGAGTTTGAATGGCTTTGACCGCAGATCCCTTTATTCTAAGGTGTGTATCACGCCAATAACCGAACTTTGGATTAAGCCCCAAATATTCATCTCCGACATTAAAGC
>NZ_JBFUIB010000705.1:0-1586 GCF_056402095.1 Peribacillus sp. P4_C12 | reverse complement strand
ACATTAATACTAATAGTATAAAAAGATGTATTTTATATATTGCTTTTCAAGTCATTAAGTTCTAAGATAAACATGTATTTAAAATACTTGTTTAAGAAGAGGGGTTTACACATGCTATCCCAAAAAACTATCGACATCATCAAATCCACTGTACCTGTATTAGAAGTACATGGTACAACTATTACAACTGTATTTTATGAAAATCTTTTCGAAGCGCATCCTGAACTATTGAATGTTTTCAATCACGCCAATCAGAAAAAAGGACGCCAACAAAATGCACTTGCTAACACCGTATTAGCCGCAGCTAAATATATAGATCAACTTGAAACGATTTTACCAGCTGTGAAACAAATAGCACAAAAACATAGAAGTCTGGCTGTTAAACCGGAACATTACCCTATTGTAGGAGAATTCTTATTAGGAGCAATTAAAGAAGTATTAAAAGATGCGGCTACCGAGGAAATCATCCATGCGTGGGGAGAGGCATATGGAGTCATTGCCGGTGTATTTATTAGCATAGAAAAGGAAATGTACGATCAAGCTTCCAATCAGGACGGAGGATGGTCTGATTTCAAACCATTCACTGTAGTGGAAAAAGTACAGGAAAGCGATGTAATTACTTCCTTTTATTTAAAGCCAGCAAATGGTGATGCGGTTCCATCATTTTTACCTGGACAATATGTGACCATACGTATGGAGATACAGGGTGAACGTTACTTATTCAACCGTCAGTATAGTTTATCAGCTTCACCTGGAAAAGATTACTTCCGGATTTCTGTCAAAAAAGAAAAGCCGGGAATCTCTCCAGATGGTAGAGTCTCAAACTATCTGCATGAAGTTATTCAGGTGGGAGACATGATAGACGTAACCGCTCCTGCTGGAGATTTCACTATCAACATGGAAAAACAAACACCTCTAGTATTTCTTAGCGGCGGCGTTGGAATAACTCCTTTCATGAGCATGGTACATGCGGTTGCTGATCAAAAGCCCGAACGTGATGTACAATTCATTCATGCCTCTGAAAATGGTGCATTGCAGCCGTTTAGAAGTGAGTTGACAGAACTTTCTCAAAAATTGACTAATTATCAATTATCCTTTGTTTATAAAAATCCGAGCGAAGAAGATAAGAACTTACCGAATTTTGAGAAGCAAGGTTATATGGATGCGGAACTATTAAGCAGTCATGTAAAACCTGAAGCAGATTATTATGTATGTGGTCCGGTCCCGTTTATGAAAGCTATTATTACTTGTCTGAAAGAGCTTGGGATAGATCCAGAAAAAATCCACTATGAATTCTTCGGCCCAGCGATAGCGCTTTAAGATTTAATAAAGGTTTTTGAATGGTGTTGACATCAAGATGATAATTTTGCATACTATATTAAAACCATGAACGTTGAAGGAAGATTAGTATGCGAAAATTTACTGTGACAGAGAGCGGTGTTAATTGCTGGAAGACCCGCGACAGAAAAGCGCAGAACCTGCTTCTTGAGTCCTATGCGAAACATAGGCGCAAATCCTGGCGTTATCAGGCAAAGTGGGATGCATAAATTTGCATTCAATGAAGGTGGTACCACGGAGAGAAGCCC
>NZ_JBFUIB010000704.1:0-1586 GCF_056402095.1 Peribacillus sp. P4_C12 | reverse complement strand
ATTGAAGTTCTTTTAAAAGAAGAGAAGGATGTACTTAAAGGAAAAAAGGTGGGGTTGATTACAAATCCAACAGGAATCGATTCCAAATTAACGAGCATCGTTGATCTGCTTTATGACGATCCGGATATTGAATTAACTGCGTTATATGGACCCGAACATGGGGTTCGTGGAGATGCGCAGGCAGGGGCAAGCGTTGAATTTTATATAGATGAAAAAACAGGATTGCCCGTTTATAGCTTGTACGGTAAAACGAAAAAGCCAACGCCTGAAATGTTAGAAGGTGTAGAGGCTCTTGTCTTTGATATCCAAGATGTCGGAACGCGTTATTACACCTATATTTATACGATGGCCTATGCAATGGAAGCCGCGAAAGAAAATAACATCCCGTTTATCGTGTTAGACAGGCCGAATCCGCAAGGGGGGATATCAGTAGATGGACCAGTACTTGAACCGGAATTCTCATCATTTGTTGGTTTGTATCCGATTCCGCTTAAACATGGGATGACAGTCGGCGAACTAGCTACATTGTTTAATAAAGAGTTTAAAATTGGTGCAGATTTAAAGGTCATTAAAATGAAAGGCTGGAAGCGCTCGATGGATTATGACGAAACTGGGCTTCCATTTGTCTTGCCATCGCCAAATATGCCAACAGTTTCCACTACATTTGTATATCCAGCTACAGGGTTAATTGAGGGAACAAATGTCTCGGAAGGCAGAGGGACGACTAAGCCATTCGAATTAATCGGTGCACCGTATATCAACAGCGATGAACTTGCGGGAAAATTAAATGGACTACGTTTGCCCGGTGTGAAATTTAGGGCTGCCTCTTTTACACCTTCGTTTTCAAAGTATGCAGGTAAACTTAGCCATGGAGTTGAAATCTATGTAACCGATCGTGATGAATTTAGGGCTGTACCAACTGGACTGCATATCATCAAGACCATTCATGATCTTTATCCAGATGATTTCGAATTTCTCGCAGCCAATAATTTCAGTCTATTAATAGGTAATGACTGGGTGAGAACAATGATTAAAGAAGGCTCATCTGTGAATGAAATTATGAAAGAATATCAGCCAGAGCAAGATGCTTTTAAAAAGGTTCGCGCACAGTATTTACTCTATAAATAACCGGAGGAACTTAGAAAAGTCTGTAAGGACTTTTCTTTTTTTTATTAAAGGGGTATAACGTAAAGAATTTCCTAGAAATAGAGAGTTTATAAAAGAAAAGAAGTTCTAAAAAAGAAGAAACCGCTGTCTAATAGGTGTATAGGGTTATCCTAAATTTATAACTGTCAGGGGGAAAGTGGGATGAAAAAATACCTTCAAAAAACTGGCCGTTCATTGATGTTGCCAGTAGCCGTATTACCGGCAGCTGCCATTTTAATGGGGATTGGTTATTGGATAGATCCAGCAGGATGGGGAGAGGGAAGTCCGATAGCGGCTTTTTTAATTAAAGCTGGTTCTTCCATCATTGGCAATATGTCTATCTTGTTTGCTGTCGGGGTTGCATTGGGGATGTCGAAAGGAAAAGATGGTTCAGCCGCTTTGAGTGGGCTGGTAGCCTATCTAGTCGTAACGACATTGCT
>NZ_JBFUIB010000703.1:0-1590 GCF_056402095.1 Peribacillus sp. P4_C12 | reverse complement strand
AACATTGTCAATGGTGCCCATGAAGTGGTAAATGGCCTTCTTGAACATAAATTAGTTAAAGCTATTTCATTTGTTGGCTCACAGCCAGTAGCTGAGTATGTGTACAAAAAAGGAACAGAGAACTTAAAACGTGTTCAAGCGTTGGCTGGTGCGAAAAATCATTCAATTGTGCTAAATGATGCAGATCTAAATATAGCAACGAAACAAATTATTGGGGCAGCTTTCGGTTCAGCTGGAGAGCGTTGTATGGCGGCATCGATTGTAACTGTGCAAGAAGAGATTGCAGATCAATTGATCGACAGATTAGTAGAAGAAGCGAACAATATTGTGATTGGCAACGGGTTAGAAGAGAATGTATTCTTAGGACCTGTTATTCGTGAAAATCATAAAGAACGTACGCTTAGCTACATTGATTCGGGCGTGAAAGAAGGAGCTCAATTAGTTCGTGATGGCCGTGAAGATGCAGCTGTGAACGGGAAAGGCTACTTTGTTGGGCCAACTATTTTTGATAACGTAACACAAGAAATGAAAATATGGCAAGATGAAATTTTTGCACCAGTGTTATCTATTGTACGTGTCAAAACATTAGAAGAAGCAATTGATGTGGCTAACAATTCTCGATTCGCAAATGGTGCTTGTATTTATACAGATAGTGGTGCAAATGTACGCGAATTCCGTGAAAATATCGAATCTGGCATGCTAGGTGTGAATGTAGGGGTTCCTGCACCTATGGCATTCTTTCCATTCTCTGGTTGGAAAGATTCTTTCTATGGGGATCTGCATGCCAATGGTACAGATGGCGTTGAATTCTTCACAAGAAAAAAAATGGTCACAGCCCGTTACTAGAAAGATAGTTAGGAAGAAGAGTGAGAAATAAAAAACAATCCCTAAAATACAGTTCATGTCTTCCTCTAACTTACTAGCTTAAGAATCCACTCTCTGTTTTCAAATTTTCATGTTGCTTAATTTAATGTAGGATTTCTAAAATTGGAGGGGGAATGGTAATTTTAATGTAGGATTTCTAAAATTGGAGGGGGAATGGTAATATGACTCACAATCTAAATGGGAAAATTGCATTAGTTACAGGCGGTTCAAGAGGAATTGGAAGACATATAAGTGCAAATTTAGCCGATTCAGGTGCAATAGTTATTGTCAACTATGCAAATAACCAAGAAGCAGCACAACAAACCGTTGATTTCATTCTATCTACTGGAGGAAAAGCTCTATTAGTCAAAGGGGACGTGACAGATGAGGAATCAGTAAAACACCTTGTAAAACAAACTGAGGAAAAAGTCGGTGAAAACATTGGTATTTTAATTAATAATGCAACTGGCCCCCAACCTGAGTTATCTATTGAAGAAAGTACATGGGACGATTATTTAGATCAACTTAATTTCTTCGTAAAAGCACCTTTATTATTAACAAAAGCTATTTTACCTGGAATGAAGAAAAAAAACGAAGGTCGAATTATTAATATCGGAAGCGAAGTTATTCAGATGGGAAATCCAAATTTTTCAAACTACGTAACAGCAAAGTCTTCCCAACTTGGAATGACACGTTCCTGGGCAAGTGAATTAGGACCTTTTGGCA
>NZ_JBFUIB010000702.1:0-1595 GCF_056402095.1 Peribacillus sp. P4_C12 | reverse complement strand
CGCCTATGATCACCATATGCTAAAATGAAATAAAAAGTGCATGGCATTTCTATTCCGAATTTAATTGCATTTCCTTATAGTATAATATTAGAAAATGAGGGGGTATTTTCATGATAGATTTCAGGGATTTAGTCGAAGACTTTCAAAAACTGGCAAAGTCAGCAGATGAAACAGAGTTAGCCGTTTTATCGGGAATAATCTCAGGAATACAAGCAAAAAGAGAACAAAAGAAGTATTCCTATATTTCAAGCCTATTGCAGTTAAATAAGGATGTAAGCCAACAGGATACCTCACTTACAATGACCATGCCTAACACACCACTTGTACATAATGAATTGAAGATTACCCACGGCGGAATGATTGCTACCTTGATAGATTCGGGTATGGGAATCCTTGCCAACTCAACAGTTCCAGAAGGGTACGCTACAGTAACGACAGATATACAAGTTCGGTATGTAAAACCCGCTATTGGTGATCATTTGACATGTAAGTGTGAGTTAATACATAGAGGCAATAAAACGATAATCGTCGAAGGAAAGGTATACCGCGATGATGGCGAACTTTGCGCGGTATCGACAGGCAACTTTTTCATCTTGAAAATATAATAATAAGAAAATAAAAACGGATCCCAAAAGGGATCCATTTTTATTTTCTTATGAAATTCTGTGTATAATACTTTTTATAAACCCCAACACCCAAGCCTGTAAAGTCCTCATTCAGCATCGCATCCCGATGGCCCTTACTATTTAGCCAGCCTTCCATGACTGCCGCTGCATCCACATAATCTTTAGCAATATTTTCACCTGCAGAGCTGTATTTAACGTGACCTGCGTTCAGACGCTTTTCCAAATCCCCTTTTGTTTCAGGGACGTTTGTTCCTTCAGGAATATCCGCCATTTCACGGCTATGAAGGTAAGCAACTTCAGCTGCAGAATCATCCCATTCTAGAGGCTTCAAATCAAATCTGCTACGCATGATATTCGTAATATCGAATATTTGCTGTTCGTTGCCTTCCTCCACCTTTTCCCAGTCTTTCTCAGATAGATCCTCAACCTTCACAAGCTTACCATGGTAGGTCAACTCATAAGGCTGTTGTTTTAAAAGGGTAGAATCATTCAAAAACCGAACACTTGAAACCGTTCCTGAGAATTTATCTAAATACAACTGTACATGAATATCCCCAAGTTCAATCAAAGGCCTCATGTTCATATCTTCCTCCGACAATTCAAAACGATAGGAACTATCTCCAACCTCAATATCAACAGTTGGTTCTACATACAAACTAGAATAGATGGCATCAATGGATTGTCCGATTTTAAATGGCGCAACATTAACCTTATCACCTATACCATATGCAGATATCACTTTTTCATTTTCAACGGCTAATTGAAAATAATTACTATAGTCTTTTTTATAAACCCACCAATCATAGCCATAAGCGGACATATCAATTCGATCAGGTTCTCCGAATTCTTTTTCTATCTCTTTCGTATTTTTCCCAATTGTAACTGCCAAACCTTCTGTAGCTTCAGTCACCTCTTTTTCAGAAGAAGTACTTTTCTCATTTATATGTTCATTAGGGTTAACACCTTTGT
>NZ_JBFUIB010000701.1:0-1595 GCF_056402095.1 Peribacillus sp. P4_C12 | reverse complement strand
GTAAAGGAAAAAGATGTAGAAGTAGAATGGATGCCATTTGAATTGCGTCCGAGTCCATATTCCAAAATTGATCCATGGCAAGAGCCTGAAAAATTGAATTCATGGGATTCTTATATTCTTCCTACTGCGAAAAAGCTCGGAGTCGATATGCGTTTACCACGTGTTTCTCCACATCCATATACACATTTGGCTTTTGAAGGGTGTCAGTTTGCAAAGGAGCATGGAAAAGGGAATGAGTTCCACAGCAGAGTGTTTACGGCATTTTTTCAAGAGGAACAAAATATTGAAGATATTGAAGTATTAACAAAATTAGCAGGTGAAGTTGAACTGCCTGAGGATGCTTTTAGAGAAGCGTTAGTGTCACGTAAGTATCGCGAAGTACATCAAGAAGCTCTAAAACATGCTTACGAAGAAGCTAACATTATGGCTGTTCCAACGTTTATTATTGGTGATGAAGCTATTCAAGGACTAGCTAGCAAAGAAAGGTTAGCACAAGCCATTGAGAACGAAGCAGAAAAAAATAAACAAAATGAATTTGATGGCTTGCAATGTGATATGAAGGGAAATTGCTAATAACAGTTTAAACTATTAGAAAAAATCTATGAATATATAATTATAAAATTAAACATAATTTGGAGGAATCAAAATGTCAGTAACTAAAACAAATTTAAAAGACGCAATCATCAATCGTCGTTCCATTCGAAAGGTGAAAAAGAACGAAAATATTACGAAAGAAAGAATCAATGAAGTATTAAAAACCGCAATACATGCACCATCTTCATTTAATATGCAAAGTGGACGTATAGTGGTAGTGATGAATGACGAGCATGAAAAGTTTTGGGATATCGTAAAAGAAACACTTCGTTCTCGTGTTCCAGAAGAGAACTTTGGAGCGACTGTAGAACGATTACAAGGATTTCGTGATGGAGTAGGTACAATTCTATTCTTTGAAAACCAAGAAACAATAGAGCAAATGCAAGATAAAGCACCATCATATAAAGAACAATTTCCATATTGGTCCCATCAAGGAAGTGCAATGTTGCAGTATGCAATATGGATGTCTTTATCAGCAGAAGGTATTGGGGCATCTTTACAACACTATAATCCAATTATTGATGAAGAAGTAAAGAAAACTTGGGATATTCCAGGGAAATGGAGTTTAGTAGCCCAAATGCCATTTGGTGAGCCGAATGAACAACCGGGAGAAAAAACCTTCTTACCTTTCGAAGATGTTGTGAAATTTTATTAATACAAGCAAGTATTTGAAAGAAAAAAACATGTCAAATTTACAATTTGAAGTCTATACAGAATCTACGTCAGTATATCAAGCAGATTTTGGTACATGTTTAGGAACTTCAAAATAAGAAAATAGTGAAATTTAATCAATATGGGGATAGTCATTTTGTTCAAAAGGCTATTACAGTCTAAAAAGATCAAGTTTCTTAATGTAACATTCCAACCATTAAATAAAAAGAGCCTGTTTTGAACTGCACCCCAATTGTTAGACAACATCTAATAATTGGAGGTGCAGTTTTTTTGACTAAATATACGATAGACGAAAAATCACATGCAGTTTTAGAGTACTTAGAAGGGAA
>NZ_JBFUIB010000700.1:0-1596 GCF_056402095.1 Peribacillus sp. P4_C12 | reverse complement strand
TATATATTGTTACTAATGGTGTTTCCAAGACCTAGTATAAACGCTTACGTGATTCAGGATTATTTCCGCTATTTAAGGATATTTTCGTTTCAGAGGATACTGGTTTTCAAAAGCCCATGAAGGAATATTTCGATTATGTCTTTGCGCGAATTCCTAATTTCTCGATGGAAAAAGCATTAATCATCGGAGACTCCTTAAGTGCGTATATTAAAGGCGGACAGCAAGCTGCTATAGATACATGTTGGCTCAACCCTAAACTGAAACCTAATGAAACTAAAATTGTTCCAACATATCAAATACAAAAGCTTGAAGAGCTGTATCGCATTTTAAACGTAGAAAAAGAATCAACAGCTGTTAGTCAGTACTGTTCCTGACTATCGCATTATCTTTGATAACAGCTTTAATAAAATGATCAATTTTTTTATAAAATCTAACTATAAATTTGCAAGAAAAAAACCATTTTGATCTAACTTTGATTAAAATGGTTTCTTTTCATATCTTGAAAAACATGGGTTTGTATGGTGTTTTTTAATCAAACTTTTTTTAAAAYAATAAGGGTTTAATAAAGGGCTGTTGATGCAGCTTCTTTTCTTATGGAGCCAAAGAGGCAGGTTTAATTGAACATCAAAATGCAAACTTAATTAATCAACTGATAAGTTAAACCTATCGATATTTATTAATGTTATTTAATTTCATTATGGAAATTCAGGGTATAAAATTTAGTAGAAAGGTAATTAGACTGGAGGAAAAAATATGAAAGTTTTTGATTCGCATTTACATATTATCGATACGAAATTTCTATTAATTGTAAATCAGAGATTTATGCCTGATACTTTTACCTGTGCCGATTACCTACATTCCCGTAAGTAACATAAATTTATTGGGCGGTACCGTTGTCTCAGGCTCTTTTCAAGGATATGACCAATCATATTTAATTAATGCGTTACAAACCCTTTGTGAAAACTTTGTTGGTGTAACTCAATTGCCATACAATACATCAGATGATGAAATCATTAAACTTAATGAACTTGGTGTGAAAGCCATTCGATTCAATGTAAATCGTGGAAGTTCCGAGGATATATCACGTTTAGATTACTTAGCGAGAAGAGTTTATGAATTAGTAAATTGGCATACAGAGCTATACATTGATTCTAACTCTTTAACAGAGATAACAACGATAGTAGCAAAGCTTCCTTCGGTTTCGATAGATCATCTTGGTTTATCAAAAAGCGGTTTTACGAATCTTTTATCAGTTGATAAAGGTGTAAGAGTAAAAGCAACTGGTTTCGGAAGAATTGATTTTGATGCTGAAGAAGCAATTCGGACTATATACTCTACAAACCCAGATGAATTGATGTTCGGAACAGATTTACCCTCAACAAGGGAGAAGAGGCCTTTTCGATATTCAGATATAGAGCTGATAAATAATATACTTAAGGAAGAAGAAGCTAAAAAGTTCTTTATAAAAATGCACTTAATTGGTATTTAAAAATATCAGTATAGGAGTATGAAATGGCCTTAACACTATTACAAATTGATTAATTACTGCACAGTCCGTCTATTATATGCATTTTAAGAGAAGTGACTTGTTCATCT
>NZ_JBFUIB010000699.1:0-1601 GCF_056402095.1 Peribacillus sp. P4_C12 | reverse complement strand
GCAAATGGGCATCTTTGCTTGATTGCTGCACATTTCCGAATACAACTTGATCGATATCTTCACCTGAAATTTTGGCTCGTCGTATGGCTTCTTTTGCGGCAAAGACGCCTAAGTCCGTTGCTGTGATATCACGGAACGATCCTGAAATTTCAGCAAATGGCGTCCTTGCTCCTTCTAACAATAAGATTTCCTTCACTTCATTCACCTCATTTTATATTAAATCTGTTATTCAATACTCGTTGTTGGGCGTATCATTCAGCCTTATGTTCTTAGCTACCACCATTAAATGTCCTGGAATCTACAGTTGAATACCTCTTTAATTGCCTTCATATCTACCTTTTGGTTTTAATTATCTAGTGTTGCTCACTGTTTATCTTCCTGAATAAATTGGTTCTCTTTTTTCAAAGAAGGCCTTCAGTCCTTCTTTCCGATCTTCCGTTGAAAATGCATTACCAAAGCAAACGCTTTCGATAATCAAACCCGATTCGAGGTCAGTATTGCCTCCAGCATTGACTGCAGTCTTCACCATTTGAAGAGCAACAGGTGGTTTTTTCGCCAATTTTCCGGCCCATTCCTTCGCTGTCTCCAGCACCTCTCCAGCAGCGACCAATTTATTGACAATATGTAAATCCAGTGCCCGTTGCGCATTGATCATATCTCCGAAGTAAAGCAGTTCTTTGGCCACACCCTGTCCGACGATCTTCTGTAGCCGCTGGGTACCACCTCCCCCTGGAATGATACCGAGGCCCACTTCCGGGAAGGCAAACTTCGCCCGTTCCGAACTTATTCGCAGGTCACAGGCAAGCGCGAGCTCGAGACCCCCACCCAGCGCCATTCCATTCAACGCGGCAATGACCGGCTTCGTCACATTCTCAATTTTCGTAAATACCGTTCTGGATGTCTTGTTCATCATATTGATTCCGACAAGATCAAGACTTGCCATTTCATTGATGTCGGCCCCTGCGACGAACGCTTTCTCCCCGCTGCCAGTAAGGACAATCGCTCGAACATCTTCATTGGCTTCAAGCTCGTCAATTATGATTGAAAGTTCTTGGAATACCTGTGTGTTCAATGGATTGACGGGCGGCCGGTTAATGGTTACAACTGCGACTTTATCCTCGATTTCACATAATAAAAATTTATACATTCATTCCAACCCCATTCTTATTATTTATAGTCGTAAAACCCAGCCCCTGTTTTCTTACCGTGTCTTCCCGCCCTGACTAGCTGTTTCAGAAGAAGAGGGGGAGCAAAATGATCATCGTTGAATTCCTCTTTGAAATACTCCATCACGTGGTACCCAATATCCACGCCCGCAAAGTCCTGCAGTGTGAATGGACCCATAGGATAGTTCAGGCCTAGCGTAACAGCCTTATCGATATCTTCAGCAGACGCCACACCTTCTTCCAGCAGCTTGATCGCCTCGATAAACTGTGGAATCATGATCCGGTTGACAATGAATCCCGGCGTATCTTTTTTCACCTCTACCGGTTCTTTGGTCAGCTGTTTAGAGAGTTCTTTCAATTTTTCTACAGTTTCATCGCTTGTCTGATATCCACGAACCACCTCTACAAGTTTCATTAATTGTGCCGGGTTAAAGA
>NZ_JBFUIB010000698.1:0-1603 GCF_056402095.1 Peribacillus sp. P4_C12 | reverse complement strand
GATTGTATCTATGTTTGCTTTATCCTTCACTAAGATACCAAAAGTCGCTTCTGTAGGTGATGTGACAATCTTGGGGGAAATCGAAAAGCAAAAAGAAAACTATCCTGATGCGAAGCTTACAGCCACCGCTTCTTCATTTATGATGGGGGCATCAAAGACGAACATTACGATAGATGTGATTGGCAGTAATGTTGAAGATTTGGAGTCGACAGCCAATAAGATCAAACAAAATATTCAAGATATTAAAGGAATTGAAGATGTTACAACGAACCAAGACGAAAAGAAAACCATTTATTCATTCAAGGTAGATCCGGCTAAAGGCAACACAGAACAAATAGGGCAACAACTAGGTATCATGCTTAATAGAACCCCAATCGGCAATATTACCTTGGAGGATAAGCAGACACCTGTAGTCCTTGAACCAATCTTAGATCCTAAACAACCAAAGGATTTAAAGAATATTCCTATTATGACAGATGGTGGTTTAGTCCCGGTGTCAAAAGTTGCTTCTTTAAAGAGTGAAGAGAGTGCAACTACCCAGTTCCATAAAGACGGAGAAACGTATCTTCAATTAACTGCAACCGTAGATCCGGCTAAGCTTTCTGATATTGCAAGCAAAATAAATCTTGAGATTTTTGGAGACAAGGAGAACAAAGGCCTTGCTATTCCGAAAGATGTAGATATATATGTTGGAGGAGCTAGCGCTCAGCAGACAGATGATTTTACTGATTTGTTCCTTACCATGTTAATATCTATAGGTATTGTCTTTCTAATCATGGTTATAACATTTAAATCGATTAAAGCACCGATTGCTATTTTATTTTCATTGCCGTTCGCTGCTATTGGAGCAGTGTTAGGATTGGTTATCAGTCGAATTCCAGTGGATATTACAGCGCTGTTGGGTGCGCTCATGTTAATTGGAATTGTGGTGACAAACGCGATTGTGCTTCTGGATAGAGTCAAACAAAACGAACAAAAAATGATTATTCGTGATGCAATTATTGAAGCAACGGCTACAAGATTCCGTCCGATTATTATGACGGCTGTAGCAACCATTTGCGCAATGCTGCCTCTTTTATATAAAAAGGCAGAAACAGGAAGTTTGGTTTCACAAAGCTTAGCTATCGTTGTCATTGGAGGGCTAGCTGTTTCTACACTGCTCACACTCATCGTCATTCCATGTATATACGAATTGCTACACTATAAAAAATCGAAAAAACAGAGAAAGAAAAAGAGAGAACCCGTTAGCGAAAACATCGAGATGTAAGGGAGCTTAATAAAAAAGTTTGTAGAGAAAGCGACGCTTTCTTTACAAACTTTTTTTTCTTTAAAATGGATATAAAACTTACAGTTACAAGAGCCAGTCAAAGAATAGGGAAGATGGCCTTTAGATTCTTGTTTTTCCTGTAGTCCTTTAGATTCAGTGTAGATATATCTCAAAATGCATATGATCATCTCATGCTTTTTAAATTTTATTTAAAAAATAGTTGACTTCTGTTCAACCTGTAACTAAAATAGTTACAGCAGAGGTGATAAATAATACAACCGCAAGAAGCAATGGAACAAGTAGTTACATCACTACTAAATCAAATACATGCTGCAC
>NZ_JBFUIB010000697.1:0-1603 GCF_056402095.1 Peribacillus sp. P4_C12 | reverse complement strand
GATGAATCCATTCTTTTTTCAGTCCGTATTTTTTGCCCCACTCTGCTAATCGTTCTAAATCATTGCACCCAACTTTTGTCACGGTCTTACAACCAGGAAAGCGATCATCGAGCCAATAATGAGTCAGAAATGCAATTTGTCCCTGATCAATTTGCTGCTTCCAGGCTACTACGTCTACCCGTTTTATCCCAAACGCCATCCTTAATTCACCTCAAATTATGTAATTACATTAGTTAATCCGGTTTTTTATTTTGCTCATAGGCCTCATGCCAATCAGGGAACATACGTTTAATAGATATAGGCCGGAAGTTGTCCTTTTTAACGCAAACATGTGATGACTGGCCGGTTGCCGATACTTCATTTTCCCCGTTAATGATTTCATATCCATAAATGACACGCAGACCATCATACTTTTCAATCCAAGTCTTTATCTTAACCTTATCACCATAGCGAACAGGTATTTTATATGAAGCCTGGATATCCATGACAGGCGAGAGGATACCAACCGCCTCCATATCAGCATAATAAAAGCCTAAATCATTGATCAATTTCGTCCTGCCAAGTTCCATCCATACAAGATAATTAGCATGGTACACAACACCCATTTGATCTGTCTCTGCATATCGAACCTCAATTTCATTTTCAGCAATCAACATCATAATTCCCCACTTTCATTTCTATTGCAATATACATTTTACCATAACTTCCGGCCAACTTTCATTTAAGGAAATTAGCCCATTTTTTACACTTCCATTCTTTATCCATCATCCAAAGACGAAAAATCATTAAAGAAAGGGGGAGAAAGACCACTTCTTTCTCCCCCTTTCATATTTATTCTAATTCATTATCCGTTTTATAACCTCTTTCACGAGCTTGTTGTTCATCTTCTACTTCTGACATCATGCCAGCAATACTCTCTTTCCTTCGTTCGTTCTTTGCCCTTATCGCCTCTTTATCGCCCGATGAAGAGAATGACAATGTTTCATTTGCAGCATTTATGTTCTCTTCTGTATTCTGAATTGCATCCTGAAGTTTTTCAACATTATCTAATCGGTTGTCTGGATTGTGTTTAAATGAGCCCATTTTCTATCGCCTCAATTCATGTTATTTTTTTGTAAAACATAATATTATTACAAGTATTAAATTTAAAGCAGTTTATTCGCCCTTAGTTTGAATAACCTGAGGATGCTTGCCCRATTTATCCTGCATTTGCTTTCCGTTATTTCCTCCTGCTGCTCTCGGTTGCATACCAAGATGGCTTGGTCTAAAGTGTTTAGAATCTTTTTTAGGATTACCCATTTTTAATCGCCTCCTTACCTTATCATTGTTAAAAAAGCTGAAATTCATGAGTGCCAGTTTTTGAAAAAGCTCCATATTTTTCAACTAAATCGAAAAAGAGCCAGCACTTTGAAGAAAACTTCAATGTGAAGTGAACCCAAAAAGTTAGACACTTTATTTAATTAGGCAGCCTTGAGGGCATGAATCCGGTAATCTACCGGGCTCATGCCTTTTAATTTTACCTTGATTCGTTGATGATTGTAGTAATGGATATATTCCTCTAATTCTTGTTTGAAATGCTCCATGCTTTCAAATTCTTGAAGAT
>NZ_JBFUIB010000696.1:0-1610 GCF_056402095.1 Peribacillus sp. P4_C12 | reverse complement strand
GAGGAATAGGTTGTTCCTTTATTGTAGAATTCCCTCCCATATAATCACCAATATATCCACCATTGGTTGCTACTACTGCTACAGCTTTGGCAGCGTCGATGCAACTGCCTCCTCCTACCGCCACAATGACATCACATTGCTCTCTTAAGCAAAGATTAAGTGCTTCATTGATATGTAAATCCGTCGGTTCAGTGTTAACATCCAAATATGAAACATAAGAAACATCTGAACCTTCTAAATATTTTCCGCATTTTTTTACAAGACCTATTTTCTCCATTATACGATCACTTATCAAAAGTACTTTATTACCATGAGCAACAACTTGTTCCCCAAGCTGAGTTAAAGAATTTTGACCGTATATAACTGAGTTAGGCATACGAAACTCTGAATATCCTCCCATAATTCGCCTCCTTTCATTATCTTTTTTCTTTCAAAATAATGCTCAATTCTCCTTTAATAAATGTCATAACATTAATGTGCTCCCATCCTTTAAAAAAGAAGACTCCTGATGAACTCAGAAGTCATCTCTTGTTTCCCTAAGCCCACTTGTTGTTGTTTAACTCTCTACTTTTAAGAGTCACATTTTTTCATAGTGCTTTTAATTTGAAATATTAATATTATGATTAAAATGCCTCTCTATATCCTCTTTACTTACATCAGCTAAAGAATTTGGCCTCCAATGTGGTTTACGATCCTTCTCAACTAACACAGAACGAACTCCTTCATAGAAATCATGATTCTTCATAAAATTCATACTTAATTTAAGCTCCATATTAAAACATGAAGTAAGTGACTGATTATTTCCCTTCTGTAATTGACTTAAAGTTACTTTCAATGAAGTTGGAGATTTAGATTGGATTGTAGATTTTGTTTTAGATGCCCAATCGTCTCCTGAATCAGCCGCCACACCCAATGAAATAACAATTTCTTCCAGAGTTTCATATGCAAAGTGTTTATCTATTTTTAATTGCAAGGCGGAGAGAGGAGATTTTTCTACTAGATGAGAACAAAAGGAATCTAGTAACTCACAAATTTGTTTCCTTGCATCGTCCAAATTCCAATTTTTATTTTGAATCTCGTAAATGAATTCCTCCCAACGAGTACTTTCCATATAACGATTCGCAGCTCCTACATAAATTACATCAGCAGGCTGTATAGTTGCCCCAGTTAGCGCAAGGTAACGTCCTACATGACCAGGCATTTTATTCAGAAAGTAACTTGCGCCTACATCAGGGAAGAAACCGATATTCATTTCAGGCATGGCCCATTTTGTTTTTTCTGTAACAATCCTTTCACTTGCCCCGACAGATAATCCCACACCACCTCCCATAACAATTCCATCCATATAAACAAGAATTGGTTTTGGGTATTGATGTATCATTAGATCCATCCGGTATTCCGTAGTGAAGAAACGGCGGGCATGCTCTTCTACGTTAGCGTTCCGTTGATTATAGAAGAATCGCATATCACCTCCAGCACACAAACCTTTTGTTCCTTCTCCTAAAATACAAATTAACGACACTTTTGGATCTGCTCTCCACGTATCTAAAGTTGTCTTCAGACTCTCTACCATTTCTGCAGAAAGAGCATTGAGTGCCTGAGGACGGTTC
>NZ_JBFUIB010000695.1:0-1614 GCF_056402095.1 Peribacillus sp. P4_C12 | reverse complement strand
CTTGTTTTGCTTTTTATAATATCGACTATAGGAATCTGCTAAATTTTCCACCGATTTCTGTAAGGCAATACTGTCTACTTCTTTCAGGAAAGAATACTCTTTCTTTAAAGCCGGAAGTTCTTTGATTGTTGCGTATTTATCCAGAAAAGAACCTTTCCATTCATTAGAGGGTAATTGGCCGTTCTGCTTCA
The DNA here is from genome assembly GCF_056402095.1 of Peribacillus sp. P4_C12. Taxonomy (NCBI): domain Bacteria; kingdom Bacillati; phylum Bacillota; class Bacilli; order Caryophanales; family Bacillaceae; genus Peribacillus; species Peribacillus sp. P4_C12. The sequence continues at coordinate 1,423 of NZ_JBFUIB010000695.1, read as the reverse complement.
TTTCTTCACAAATATACCAGTAGGCACCTTTCTCCTTTTGTTTGCCTAAAAAGAAGTTAAAGACAAAACGGGAGCAGCCGATCGTTTTATTGATTAGAACTAGTTGTTCTTTAGTTGGATAGATTCGAAATTTATAAGCTTTGTTTACGACCATTGGTTTCACCTCCTTATAGTTATTATTAACTATCGAACGTATGTTTGCCAAAAAATAACTTTGTCTTCTGGCGGGAAATGATAAATCATTCAGGTAAAAAGGGAAAGGTGCAACAGCTAAAAACCATCACGCCTTATTTAGAAGTCTTCTTCAAAACTTCCATACTATTACTTTATCACATGCAAAATGAATCAGTGTCCGTTTATCGTTCGGAAATCGTTCCCTCTAAAATAGAGCTATTAATTCATCCACTTTTGTTTGCCTTTCCGATGCAAAATAAGGTTAAAATACCCCTTTGAATTGGTTATAATCCAGATTGTGTATAATTTACAGACACCCGTCTTTTCTCACATTCTTGGATAGTGTAAACATCAGGTGCCGGAGATGGTTTAGCTGGTGTTCTTTGAACCTTTCCAATCAAAAACTTCTCTGTAGTTATACTCACAACAAGCTTTCCAACTATAACCTGGCATTTCATTATGGGCTTTATCACACTTCCCTATCCCATTTTTAACAAGTGCAGTGTGAAGTTCTGCAATACTTGCAAGTGTGGCTTCATCTATATTATATCGATAGTCTTCAGCAACACAGATACCAAGCGAAAATTGATTGCTGTTCCCTACATGATAAGTGCGTTTGTCTATATCATTCGCATATACAATCATAGCCATTTTTCCGTTCGGCGTGTTAATAACATTCTTAGGTTCAATGATGAATGTATATCCTATCCCGGGCCACACCATCGTGTTTACATGGTAATCCGCGAAACTTGCTGCATCAGATCCGGGCAAATGTTTTTTTGTAAGTGAATGATGCCATACACGGTGAGCGATTGTTTTAGAACGTTTTGAATACATGCCTTTAGATTTTAATTCCCCTCGCATATCGACTAATTGGGGTAGTTTAGTAAAGTTCATCATTCATCGTCTCCTTTTTATTTAAATAAGGCTTTGTTACACATTAAGTGTCATTTTCCTGATTAGAGCATAAGGTAATATAACCCATTTAAGTATTTCCTCCTTAAAAACAAACAAGGAGATGTTTTTATGTCAGGTTGTGAATCAAGGTGTGACGACGGCTTTGGATTTGGTGGAGGTTTCGCCTTTATAGTCGTTTTGTTCATACTCTTAATCATTGTTGGAGCTAGCTTTGTTGGTGGATGCGGCGGCTACGGCGGCGGTTACGGCGGCGGTTACGGCGGCGGTTACGGCGGCGGTTACGGCGGCGGTTACGGCGGCGGTTACGGCGGCGGTYACGGCGGCGGTTACG
>NZ_JBFUIB010000694.1:0-1621 GCF_056402095.1 Peribacillus sp. P4_C12 | reverse complement strand
AGCTTGGGCTATCAAACCCYACAAGCMATTGAAGATCGAATTAGGAATACAGCTTAAGATTTAACTTTTTAGTGTCCAAAATATTGACTCAAATCCAAAAGGCCTTTCGTAAATATGGTTAAGAGCATTGTGCCCAAACTCTTATCCTGAAATTATTTTTGGTATGTTGGTTTTTTAATTGCTATCAAAACCCAAAAAACCATGATTATTGGAATAAAAAATAAATTCAAATTAATCCTTTCATCAACGAAAATTGAAAAAATATCATTAATAATTAAACTAACTAAGCTTAATAAAATGCATATAAGCAAAGTATGTATCAATAATTTCAGCATTTTTACTCTCGAAAAGTCAGGTATGTCAAACATTGTGTTTCACCCTTAGTTTCGGATATTATACCAGTATCCTAGTGTTTTACTTTAGGTTTCTTTTACCCCATTTGTGGCAAGCTGCATAAGCTCCTAATTTATACATGTCTTGAACAATTAAAGTAGCAACAGTCAACCCGACAACGGTTCCAAATACAATTTTTAAAGTTTTTCCAATACTGAAGGCGGTGCAGCATGTCTACCAGCAGCTGACGCTGTTAGTTCGCCTATTTGAATAACATCGTCTTGTATAAGTATTTCCTTCTCTAATAATCATGTTTCACTTTCAATTTCATTTAAATCATCTGAAGAAATTTCAATAAGTGCCTGTTGGAGATTATTAATTTCTGTATTCGATAGACCATATTCCTTAGCATAATCTACGTTTAACTAATACCATTTTGTATAACTTCTAATACTGAAAGATTTTTTTTCCTTTTCAATAGTAGTAGGTAACGTACATTTATATCATTTTCAGCTAGTCTTTTTATTAATGACATTGCATAATCATCAGTCAATACTGCTTTTAACTAGCACTTGAACCTTGTACTGCGCACACTCCAAAGCCATAAATTGCCCCATGCAAATAAATAGTTAACCACTTAAACCAATACTTATTCTCTCGATTAATATTATGCAAGCTAGCATTTTCTAAATAATCAATTGTAATATCAAGCTCATTACCTATGAGGTATTATGTAAATTTTATCTAATTAGAAATATCTTAACTACTATTGCATTGCACATTGAGTATTATGTATTCTATCGTGGTTTTCTATGTAATAAATACTTTGTATTATGTAATTTTAATTATTTAATCTCAGCAAATTTTTCTCCCATTCTGTAGAGTACAATGAGTCATAGAAACATAACTTAGGTATACTGATATCCACATTGCTTCATTTCACACAACGCTAACTTCCTAAAGTAATATTCTCCACCCAATTAAAAAAGCCCGTTAAACAAGGCCTTTCAAAGAATAATAATATTCGTTTCTATTTTCACTATTACGGCAAACAAAAAAGCAGCTATTAAGCTGCCTATCTTATAATCAAGGTTTATTCGATGTCACGTATGTACCAGCTATGAAATCATGGATTGCTCTATGATCTTTTCTTAAGCCAACCATAAACGCGCTAACAATAAATCCTATTCCTAATGTGATTCCATAAACTATTCCAGCAACTAAACATCTTAAAAGCATAGTACCTATACCTAATTTTTTACCGTCAACCCTTACTATTCGTATACCC
>NZ_JBFUIB010000693.1:0-1628 GCF_056402095.1 Peribacillus sp. P4_C12 | reverse complement strand
GAACCATCTTTACCAAAACTTTATCTTCTAATTTAACATAATTTTCAATCTGCTGTACTCCGATGTTTTCCCTCACTCATATCCCTCCGCCAAACTTAATTGAGTTCTGATGTTTAGTAAACTGATAGATTGTCTTTTCCTTAAGCAACTAAACCAATATAGAAATAATGTATTCATTATGAAACTAGCACTTGTTTAATCCACTTTAATATCTCTTGATCATTTCTCTATCAAATTAAAAGTATAAAGGACAACAAATGAAAACGCTGTCGAAATATGAAAAAATTAAAAATGCTATTGATCTAAGATAAAGATTGATTAAACATTTTTGTTAAGATTCTTTTCTTATGCTAAAGGACGGCTTTAGTTTCATAACACATAGTGTATTGATAAATGATCAAACACTTTTATAAACCAAGATCATTACTAGTCGGGGCATGGCTTGTATATTCTTTTAGAGTGTGCTTTCTTATATTCAGGCAAAATATCGATTGTATCCATTTCATCATTGCTAGTACTAGCTTCAGTTTTTGCTTTAGCCATTTGTTTCAATCGTACGAGTTAAAGAAATTTCACTTTTACTTTAATTTATGGGGCAATACAGTTAGCAGTAATGCCATATTGCCCAAGTTCAAGAGCAATCGATTTTGTAAATCCAATGACGCCTGCGTTTCGAACTGGGCAGTTCAGATAGAAAAAATGTATTATTTTTCTTGAATAGGAAAAAATATATATATAACTAAATCTCGAGAAGGAGGATACAAATGGAAGTAAGTATGAGTGTTGAAGAAGTCGTGAATCAAATTTCTGAATTAGTAGAAAAAGAAGGGAAGCCACCTCGGAAGAAAGAGGTAAAGAAGTCAGATCCAGAGTTAATGAAAAATGCATTGTATTATTTTCCCAGTTGGGATAATGCAGTAGAACATAGCATTGGATCTTAACCATAAACGATACGTAAACATTTATTTTCCAAATTGGGGGATAATCATTTCGCTTATGTAAAAGTTACAAATGTGTTGGATCCAACCCCAGAAGCTACCTGAGTAGAAAAGGGAGTTTTTGTGGATTTTAGAAAGACGTTGGTAATGTTGACCAAACTTCTATAAGGGGTCCCACCATCTTTTTGGCTAAAATGTACGCTAAGCGTTGAATCCTTGGTATAACAACAAAGTACCAATAACGTTCGTTTATGGTACTGTTCAAGATAAGCTTAATCCGGTATGGAAATTAGTGCCAAAAGGCATTTCAAAATCAAAGTGCCTTTATGGAAATGCCTTAGCGTACGGAAATTCATCATTTTCATTGTCGAATAATACTTAGCGTACAGTATAACTGCTATCAAAATTTAGCCCATTTGAGTCTGATTATTTCTATGGTAGTGAATTCAAAGCAAGTGAAGTTTTTAACATTGTCCTAGAAGTCTTTCTCAACGGTTGTTTAACAAAAGGAATATCTGAAGAGATAATAGACGACATGAATAAACCGTTTTGAATGAATTGATTCAAAGCGGTTTATTCATGCTTCTAGTTAATATCCGCGTTTCCGATCTACCAATCCATGTAACGGCTGTTCACTTAAAAATCGCTTTAAATTTCCAATAAAAAAACTGCTTACGCCTTCAATAGTAC
>NZ_JBFUIB010000692.1:0-1630 GCF_056402095.1 Peribacillus sp. P4_C12 | reverse complement strand
GTATGAATCATCATGCACCTACTCAATTTTTCTGAATCTAAGATTTATGGTGTGCCTTTCGAAAATTAGCTGGAGTCCTATCATTGTATTTTTTGAAGATACGATGAAAATGGGGCATACTTTCAAAACCACACATTTCAGCAATATGCGAAACTGTGTGATTCGTTTCCAATAACAGTTCCTTTGCTTTAATGACTCTTTTCGTATTCAGATACACGATTAACCCGATTCCAGTTGTTTCTTTAAAGACTCTACTGAAATGAGAGGGACTGACCAAGGATTTATTCGCAAGTATCGTCAAGGTTAATGGTTCACTTAAATGGTCATTAATATAGGCCAAAATATCTTTAATCCAAACTGAACTATAGGTATTTGACTCCAACATATCCTGTTCGTTATTTATTCGAATACGGCATAAATCAAGCATAATCTGGTGAACAATCAGCAATGTGGCATGCCTTGCGCCTAATGCATTTTCTGATGTTTCTTGATAAATGTGTAGAAGCTGTTCTTCCATTTTTATCTGTTTCTTTGGTGGTAAGGATATTTTATAATTCTTACTCTTTTTTGTCAGGTCAAACAAATTTAAATATGAAAAAGAATCATCAACAATGTCCTTATATATTAATGTGGGGCTGAAAAAGATAATCGTAGAAGTAACAGGGTCGTCCTTATTCGGCATTGCTCTATGAATCGTATTGTTAGGGATTAGGAATACATCTCCTTGTTGCATATCATAAAACACATCACCGACAAAAAAGGTCCCATTACCGCTATAAACATAAATAATTTCATAATAATCATGCATATGATCAGATAGTTCATTCTGAGGACTTTTAGTATCTTGATAGACAAAAGATAAAGGGAACAGTAAATCATGATTGGACACATTTTGATATTTTTTCATTTCGCTCATCACCTGATTGTATATTACAACAAAAATGAGTATATATATATCAAAAAATGCAATTTATATTTCAATTCTTGATGTTAAAATAATAATAGATTCATAAGGAAATAAATTCATGCTTGAAAATGAAAGGGTTTTCTTATAGTAATTACCGTTTAGGTTTGTACGCCAACACTCAAAATAGGAGGGGACAAAATGAATAAGATTGTTCAATTGCATTCAAAAGATGATGTGGTTATTTCCTTACATGAGATCCGAAAAGGGGAGAGCCTTCAAATTCAATCGGGAGAAAATGAAATTATCAATATATGGGCTCGTGATGATATTCCGAAAGGACATAAGATATTAGTAAACCCGGTAAAGCAGGGGGCAGATGTTCTTAAGTTTGGCTACTCGATTGGGAAAGCCAAAAAAGATCTGTATGCTGGGGAGTGGGTTCATACTCATAACCTAGGATCCGGTTTGCAGGGGATATTGGAATATTCCTATCAACCAAGCATTCAAAATACAGAAGTCGAAGACTCAAAACATACATTCCAAGGATATATACGTGAAAACGGGGATGCGGGAATCCGTAATGAAATCTGGATCATCAATACGGTTGGTTGCATTAATAAAACATGTGAAGTGCTTGCTAAAATGGGTAATGAGCAGTTTAAAGAGCGACAAATTGATGGAATTCATCACTTTCCTCATCCCTACGGTTGTTCTCAATTAGGG
>NZ_JBFUIB010000691.1:0-1632 GCF_056402095.1 Peribacillus sp. P4_C12 | reverse complement strand
CCATTCGAGAACTTCAATATGTTGCTTCTACAAAAATTGGTCTTCAATTCAAATAGAGATTTTGGGAAAAGGAAGGGATTCTTGGAGGAAAAATGATAAATGATTTACCCATGAAAATTGGCTACTATCCCTGCCATTTAATAGGCTCAACTGGGTCTGAAATTCTTTTAGCCAGCTACACGTAGGAAGATGATACAATGTTATGGGAACAATTTCCTGAAGGAGATCGTATTCGAAATGCTTTCAAATAACTTGGCAAAAGTACATGGTAAACAAATATATAATCTGTTTTTAACAGATGTTTCTTATAGCTGGTCACTTAATCAGTAATCCTCTGGGGCTTTCTCAATGTTTAAACCTGGTCAAGAAACAGACTTATTTCCATACATTCCAACTCCTAAAGGAAGAGTCCACTTTGCCGGCGAACATACACCAACTTTACCTGCTTGGATTGAGGGAGCAGTTCAATCTGGAATTAGAGTTTCAGATGAAGTAACAAGCCTACCAATAACATTTTTTTAAAAATATGAAATTGCAGCCGCAACACCATGTCCGACGAGAAGAGGCAAGCTAATCGTTCTACCACCGCCTGGAATTATTCCTACGAGCACTTCCGGGATTCCTATATGAGCAAGTTCGAACCCTATCTGGAGCATGCAGGTAAGAGCTGTTTATTTGCCTCCTTCAGAAGCTTGTCCGTCGTTTGCTACAATAGTCAGCTGTGGAATTTGCTCTAGTAATTACATTGCAATAAGGTTGCTCTTATTGTTTTAAGTAACCGATCGTAAAAGCATTAACCCAAGCGCCATAAAGAAAGGTCGCTGTGTCAGCACCATTCCTACTTTGTTCCGCCTTTCGAACCAAAGTCAATAATCCTTATATCTATATGATAATTAATATCGGCCTTACTGAATACTTCGTCCCATTTCTTCTTGTTCTTCTTCCAAAACTTTGGATGCTGATTTTCCACATAACGATACAATCCTGCTACCCCTGTCTTATAGTCATGTTGTAATTTCCCTATGATTTTCTCAACATCTTGCTCTACTTTATCCTCTGTAACACGCTCAGCATCTTTAAAGTAGCTTTCTTTAAATGAATTTTCCTTAGTATACCAATCTTCCGAAAGCCTTCCTGTGTAGCCGATTGATATATTAATCGTCAAATGTTCCCCATTTAATTCTGTTGTAATTTTTCTCCTTGTTCTTTTTATTACTTCAACGCTGAATGGATCACCATGATGGGATGCTTCTATTATTCCGCCTTTAACCGTTCCGTTCAACCAATTTAGAGAAGCTATATCATCAGCACTCATTACACCCACTAATTTTGAATTTTTAATCACCCCTGCACCATCTAAGATTAATTTTCCACCTTTAATATCGACTGCCTGAATAGCAAAGCTCCCATCAGATTGCAAGCTTGCAGAAGCTTGTCCTAGCGTTAACGGTGGGAGAATTTTATTTGTTCTCTTCTCATTATCTTTCAATTCGAAAATTACATTAGATGGGATATCATCAGCTTCACTATTCCCTAAGATTTCTTTTGTCGGTTTCTTCGTCAACAGAACAAGGCAGCTTCTTCTTATACTATTATCACGTATAAACATGTTAATGATGGCTTCCATTGGGA
>NZ_JBFUIB010000690.1:0-1637 GCF_056402095.1 Peribacillus sp. P4_C12 | reverse complement strand
CGAGGGTTTTAACCTGCTCAGAAACTGCCCGGCCAATTCGACCGCTGATTTCGTCAAGAACGGATTGCAATTCCGTCTCTGCCCTCTTAAACTGGGCAACGGTAGAATGCATATCCATATCTCGTTTAGCTTCTCTAGTCTCTAAATTGATACGTTTGTAGTCCGGATGATATTTACCGAACCTTTGAACATCTTCAAACAGATCCTTTAAAGAGGTAAACTTTGAAATCTTCTGCTGTGCCACTTTGTCGCTCTGTAATTTATATAAACTAAGGAGATATTCTTCTCCTATTTCAGAATGAAGGATTATTTCAGCTAATCCGTCAGCCTGTTGTAAAATGTCGATAATTTCCATAGTAGCAAGCATAAACAAGCTCACCTCCACCATCATTTTAACATTTCTTCCTATCAGATGCTAATGGTTTGATTAAATAGAGGAAGTGATATGTACCTCAAACTCTTTTTGTAATCCTGTTTTTTTACCTGAACCATTTAAAATCTCCAGCTTAATCTTATGCATGCCATTTGGAACATCCTTTAAGATAAAAGCCGCTGTCCGCATATCTTTTTTCTTTTGATTATCAATAGATACCGACACAGTTGCCAATTGTTTAGGATTTGTTTCAGAAAAACCATAATCCTTTAGGTAGCATTCAACATATACAGAGTTCCCTTTCACAAAAGTTTTCACCTGAAAGTCCTCATCCAAATTTTGGACGGTTGATACAGTGGTGGCAGCTTTTAAGTTAGAAACATGTTGTAGAGCTGCTCCTAAATTTTCAGGTTCCGGTATTTTCTTTCCACAACCTGTCGCTGCCATCAACACTGTTAGAACCATAATGAATCTTTTCATATCATCGTCCCCCTTTTGCCTTTATTGTTCGCCAAAAGGAGTAATTTACTCTTTTTTTCTTCATTCGCCTGGAGTATTCATCGCTTGAAACATATGAAGCATCATGGAAGCAACCTGAACGCTTTCTGAAAATTTAGAAACCCGATGTGGTATCGACTTCTCAAAATAGTATTTCGCTTCCGTTTCGAATACGTCCACTTCATGAGGATTCCGCATTAACCTTTTGTACCATGCAGGTTGAACCCTCAAGTAATTACGCATATCTTCATTTGTTTGAATAAATTCATATACATTCTGGCGCATGAAAAGCCCTCCCCTCTTCACTACTTAATCTTTGTTAAATATGAATGGATTCGTTCTCTGCCCTTTATCCTTCGGGGGCGGATTGGAATCACCTCCTGATTTATTCCCTTGGAAAGCCGATAGCACTCCCTGTATTGCCCCAATTGCCTGATTGGCATTTGTAATATATTGTTGTATCTGACCCATATCCATATTTTTAACTGCACTCATTAACGAACCTATCAACTCCGTACTTTGATCTCCCTTTTCTACCGGCTGTGATTGAGGTTCAGACTTCACTATAGATTCATTCACACTGCCGTCAGCCTGCCAGCGTGAATGATCTTCTCCGAGTAAGTACCATTCTTCAAAAAGTTCCTGCCATGTTGCTTGCTTGTTTCTCACTTCATTTACTAAATAAGGATGCTCCTTGACAAACTCCCGAAATCCATCGACGGAGGGGCGCTTTTTTTTTGCCATTACTCTCACCTCACACTAAGAC
>NZ_JBFUIB010000689.1:0-1640 GCF_056402095.1 Peribacillus sp. P4_C12 | reverse complement strand
AGCAAATATTGTGAGTTCACTCATGGTTATTATCGTTTCGATCACCACGATTACCTCTTTTACGGTCCCACAATATGGATTTGGATTGGCCTTCAGAGCATTAAGATTTGGAGCAATGATATTTGCCGCGGTTTTAGGGTTATACGGAACTACTTTATTCTTTATTATTGTTATCAGTCATTTGTCTAAATTGACTAGCTTTCATGAGCCTTATTTTCACCCGCTTGATTTTATTGATAAAAAGACTTGGAAGGATGCACTTGTCAGGTTACCGAAGCGTAAAAATGGAGGCGAGCCTTCATGACCCAATCAGATGGAAAAATACTTAGCGTAGAATTGGCTTTTATTATTTCATGTGGCATGTTAGGAGTAGGAATGCTGACGCTTCCAAGGACGATAACGGATAATATTAATTCACCGGATGGGTGGATCATCTTAATTTTCAATGGTATTATTATTGGCCTATTTTTATGTTTATTGGTTTTTCTGCTTAAAAAACATCAAGTTTCCGATTATTACACTTATATGGAGGAGGCTTTTGGAAAATGGCTCTCTAAAATTTTGGGCTTTGTTATAGTAATTTACTTTATAGGTGTGGCTAGTTTTGAAGTGCTAGCCATGAGTGAAATGGTCCGTTTTTACTTGATGGAAAATACGCCTGTTGAAGTAGTGATACTTTCATTAATTTTAGCAAGTGTTCATCTTCTGACTGGAAAGATAAAGGCAATAGCCAAAGTTTGCGTCTTCTTTCTTCCATTGACGATTGTCATCGTCTTGCTTATTTACTTGTTGAGTCTAAGGGTGGTGGATTTAAAAAACTTACAACCTGTCCTTGGAAACGGAATTCTACCTGTCTTAAAAGGTATGGGGGAAGGTCATTTGTATTTTTTTGGAGTTGAACTATTTATCTTTTTGTTTGGTCTCGTTAAAAATCAAAACAAGGTAAAAAAGGGGATTCTGATCGGTTTTTCCATCCCGGTCATTTTATACGTAATTACATATGTGCTGGTAGTGGCAACGCTGACTGTTCCAGAAGTTAAAGCCGTTACATGGCCGACAATTTCGTTTATCCAGTCGTATGAAGTAAAAGGGATTTTTATCGAACGTTTAGAGCTTTTTCTCTTAATCACTTGGATTCTTCAGTTTTTTTGTACACATACAATTTACTTTTACTTTGCTGCAGAAGGATTAACGAAAATTTTCCGGAATTCCTATACGACAAACCTTATAGTACTTGTCCCGGTCATTTTTTTACTTGCCAAAATTCCTAAAAATACAGTTGAGATTTTTAAAATGAGTGATGTTCTGGGATATGTATTTCCCTTTATATTTTTTGCTTTGCCAATTCTTACATTTTTAATCGTTCAAGTGAAAAGGGGTAAAAGAAGCGGATGAAAAAATTATGGATGATCTTGCTTATTCCATTACTTTCAGGCTGTTGGGACAGTCATAATATTGAAGAATTATCCCTTGTGGTAGGAGAAGGTATCGATAAAAGTAAAAAGAACGATGAAATTAAGTTAACTCATCAAATTTTGGTACCTCCTGGAACAAGTGTGCAGGAAAATCAAGGTCAGCAAAAATATAAAAATATTACTGTCAGTGCAAAGACTCTGCATGAAGCAATAAGGGATTCCTTG
>NZ_JBFUIB010000688.1:0-1649 GCF_056402095.1 Peribacillus sp. P4_C12 | reverse complement strand
GCCTATGAGCTTGCTGATATTTTAAGGGATGCAGGGATTTCCATCGTAACCAGTGTACCTATTAACAGACAAATGCCTCCGGTTGATTTGTTACATGAAAGAGGGGTTGAGGTATCAGTAGGGAACGATAATATCTTTGATTTATGGTCACCTCTAGGAAATGGTGATATTCTAGAAAGAGCTGGACGGTTAGCAGAACGTTTCAAGTGGGTTGATGAAGTCTCTCTGTCCCAAACACTAAGGTATATAACTGGCGGCAAAACTCCATTAGATAAAGATGGTAACCAGGTATGGCCAAAAGTAGGGGATGCTGCTAGCCTGGTGTTAATTGATGCCGGCTGTTCTGCTGAAGCAGTTGCAAGGCGCTCTGAGCGTAAAGCGGTATTTTACAAGGGAAATATAGTTTCCGGTTCACTATATCTACAAAATCAATCAATTAACGTGTAATGCTAACCCAAAAAAAGGATCTCTGGACACGTCCAGATTTCCTTTTTCGTTTTGGTTAATGAAAGACAAAGAAAGCAGGCTGCTTAACATGATCGGGTCTTATTTACTATTGCTTATTTGTGTAATATGCTGGGGAAGTAATTTTGTTTTTGGGGCTATACTAGTCAAGGACTTCCCTCCTATGCTGCTTTCAGCAACAAGGTTATTTTTTATCATTATCTTTATTGCCTTATACGCTTTAAAGAAGAAGAAATGGAATTCGATTCAAAAAAAGGACTGGTTAACAATGATTCTGCTAGGATTCATTGGAACGTTTATCAATCAATGGACCTTTTATGCCGCTCTAGAAACAGCTCATCCGACAACTTCGGCATTAATACTTGCCCTCGCCCCTATTACTACAGCCCTTTTGGCTGCAGTTTTTCTGAGGGAAAGATTAACAAAGAGATTTTTATTAGGATCAATCGTTGCATTGGCAGGTGTTTTCTTAGTTATTGCAAGTGGTGGAACGCTCCATCTTTCAATTGGCCTAATTTGGATATTTCTTACGATGCTTTCTTTTTCCATATCCATTATCATGATTAGGAAGCTTACTGAGAGAAACCATTCCATTACTATAACTCTTTATTCAAACTTAATTGGATTTGGCGGTCTGTTGCCCATTGCTCTATTATCCGAGTCGCCCCAACAAATGAGCAGGGAGCCGTGGCCTTGGGTCCTTTTAATAGTAACCGCAATCATTATGCATGGAATTTGCACTTTAATCTGGAATAATCAAATTCAGATTGTAGGAGCATCTAAAGCATCTATGTTTCTTAACTTAGAGCCCTTTGTTGCCATGTTGGTCGGGTTGGTTGTGCTGAAAAATAGCGTCACACCATCACAACTATTCGGTGCGCTATTAATAATCATTGGTGTTGTCCTTTCAACTGCCTTTAAGGGGAAAAGAGTTATGGAGGAAGCCATATATTCGCAAGAAGCTTAGAAAGTATCGTGTTCAAAGTTCAAAGGAGATGGAAACAATGCAAAGCTTGAGATCAACTGTGACTCTATTTTCTTCTTTTCAATGGCTGTTTTTTATTTTTGCAAATACCGTAGTAGTGCCCATTTCAATCGGAGCTGCCTTTCATCTTCCCTCTGATGTTACGGAAATGACCATGAGAAGCTCCCTTATTTTCACAGGGGTTGCTTGTGTTATACAG
>NZ_JBFUIB010000687.1:0-1651 GCF_056402095.1 Peribacillus sp. P4_C12 | reverse complement strand
GTTTCTGGACCTAGCCATTTTAAATAATCACGAAGCAAAAACCGGAAAATAAGTACGATGAGAAAGGTAATGATAAAGCTTTTGCTTCTTACAGCATAAATGTGCTGATCAGATCGGAGTTCATAGTTAGTGGTACAAATAAGTGGAATTGACAAAAGGAACCCAAAGATACCTGCACAAACCCATTCCCAACCAGCGACATGTGCTTTTGGATTTAAAATGACGAGAATAAAGGGTAATAACAAAAATAGTATGGGTAAGAGAATGCGGGTCCCGTTTCCCTTAATAGGACGATACATTGCTCTGGTTCTACGCCATAAGACCAATACAGCAATTATGATCACAATAGAATAAAACGAGGAAGAGTCCATAAATTCACCTCTATACATAGTGTATTTCAATTATATGGGAAATATAGATGGTTTAGTAGTGGTATTTGTAGAAAGAAGCAGCCGATTGTCACATTGTCGAGTTGCAAGAATGGACTGTTGTCCCCCAATGGCTCATGGTCAAAGGTGTCGATAGCTGCTCCTTTTTGCAACGCTTGAATGACTTCCTTAATGAGGCCGGACCTCGCTGTATTAACGATTATAGCCGTGTCCTTCATTTGTTGGAAGTGCTGGTTCCTACACTGGCTACTATTATTAACGTAATGCACCCGTTTAAGAAGGCCAAATACTTTATTGTCATTAAACATCAAAACGACTAAAAATAGTTTTCTTAGTCGTTTTGATGTTTATATCTCTTTAGTTTGTGATTTACTTTTTTTCCATAACCGCAAAGTAATTTTCTTCATTATCAGCAAAGTTAAATACTCTACCAAAAGGCATACTTACAAGTTCTCCGACTGTGATATTTTTATCCGTAAAGTCTTTGTATAATTTATCGAGATTTTCCGAGTAAAACATTAACGACGGTGTATTAAGATTTAATTCAGGCTGCATTTTTGCAATTAATTCTTTATTGTGGAGAATGATACTCGTTTCTGCTTCCTTAGTTGGAGCAATTTCAATCCATCTCATTTGGCCGTTATCTTCTTCCGAAACTACGGTAAACCCTACTTTTTCTGTCCAAAATTTCAATGTCTCATCTTGGTTATTTACATATAACATAATTTGACCGACTTTATTAATCATTTGCTTCTCTCCATTTCTACTGGTTTTGAGCATTATACTTTTGTTTTTAAGCATATTACTACTTAATGATTATACCAAATGTAAGATTTAAGCCAAGTTTTGCTATGCTTCACTTTTAATTCCGTTTTTGATGAACAAATAAAGTTAAGTACCTACATTTTTTGTTATAGAAATGTGCCCAATTAGTAGCATAAGAAATGCACCTGTTTTCAGCCTGCCCCATATAGAAGTTTTTGATAATTTACTTTCACTTCTTGATTATGATTTTCTTCTGCTTGAACAATTTATGAAAAAGTATGAATAACAGAACAAAAAAGAAGTAATCTTATTAAATTTTGTTAGGTGACTAAACTGTCCCGTTACTTGAATACGAAATAATAATCAACAGAATTTGAAGGAAATTATTTTTTCTTTTTCAATCTGCCTTCTGCTTTCTTTATATTCTCAGCAACTCTAAATTTAACTATCTCGCTTATTAATTCATAAGGCATCGGCTTTTCTAGAGGAAACTGAAC
>NZ_JBFUIB010000686.1:0-1656 GCF_056402095.1 Peribacillus sp. P4_C12 | reverse complement strand
CATCTGCTAAGGAAAAGGCAGATGCTCTTTCAAGAAAAGGGGACTAATTTTTTTTGGATATGACATTCACAACAAATAATCATCTTTAAGTAACGAAATGGAGATATTACTATGGTGAGAATATGATTTCATCACGAAAAATTCTTTACTATTTCATGAATTTTTTCAGGTTTCAAAAATGATGATATAGATTCTTCAGTTTGAATGGTAAGAGCAGCACCAGCAAGACCTAATTTGCAAGCACTAAATAGCGATTCTTCGTTCAGGATTCCGTAGATTGCACATGAAGAAAATGCTTCACCAGCCCCTGTGACATCAACTACGTCAGTTTTGAAAGGAGGCAAGTGTCCAGATTCCTCTGTAGAAAAATAATAAACCCCCTGATCACCAAGTGTGATAATAACTTTTTGAACGCCACGCTGTCTAATTTTTTCACAGGCTAATTGGCAATCCTTGATTGATTCGATTTTTATTTCAGCAAGTATCTCTGCTTCTTCTCGGTTAGGCATCAGCAGTTCTACACCGTCAAGACGAAATGGAAGTTTTCGTGCTTTGGCTGTAGATACAGGGTCAATGTACATAGGAATGTTTTCATCGCGGCAGCGGTTAATTAAATAACTGAGACATTCCTTAGGAATATTCGTATCCAAAAAAACAGCTTGGGAGGAAATGATATAGGACCATTTTTCCTCAAACATAGATGTTGTTATTTTTTCGTATATATTCATATCAGCCATGGAGACAATGCTTTCACCATTAATATCTAATAAGGTGGTAAAAGTCCCTGTTCGCTCTGTTGGTAAAACCCATACTTGACTAACATCCACTCCTTGTCTTTTCGTTTCATTCAGTATCCAGTTACCTTCTTTGTCGTCCCCTACACAAGCCATAAGAGTAGTGCTACAGCCGAGTCGACTTAAATTTTCGGCAAAGTTGCGTGCTATACCGCCACAAGCTTCAGAAATTTTTACTGGATTAGATGAATATAAACGCACCTCCTGATTTGATCGGGCTTTTCGGTCTGTGTTTGCCCCTCCAATACAGAGGATCGACGATTCTTCTCGGAGAATATAGGCGCGTCCTTTAATTTCACCACGTTTCGTCAAGTTAGCAATATAATTGGCAACTGCAGGTCGTGATAAACCAACTTTACTTGCTAATTCTTGCTGTGATATGAAAGGATTTATTTTTATGTAATCTAAAATTTGTTTCTCTTTATCCATGAAGTAGCCTCACTTCTCATTAAACGATAGTTTATTATATAAACAAAAGTTTGTAAACTTTTAATTGTAAATAGATTAATCATAATAACTTTATCTTCTGTTTGTTTACAAGATAGCCGAAATTTCTTAGTATACAAAATACCCTTTTTTCGAACCAGAGTAAAGCAATAGGATTAATTCATTTTTTTGAAAGATATTAAAATTTTTTAGTATTCTCATTTCTAGCGACAAATAAATTATACGCTATCTAAATATTACAGACAAATGATTGGCCAATCAATAATAAACAAAAAATAGATTGTAAAAATGATTATCTTTGATTTATATTGAAGATTATGATTTTTTGTTAGATTTTCAAAAATCATATTTAAAACTCAATGAATAATAAAAAATGATAGGAGGAATTAAAATAATGAAGATTTATCTGTACCCC
>NZ_JBFUIB010000685.1:0-1657 GCF_056402095.1 Peribacillus sp. P4_C12 | reverse complement strand
TCTTGACCTTCATTATAATAAAGGTCCCTTTCATACCGTATACAGCCGTTTGTTCTTTCAAGACGTTCTGAAACATTCTGCAATATTTTAAGGGCTGTATCTCGATCGACAAGCCGGTAAGGTTTCAGAACGTCTTGAAAGAACAAACGGCTGTATACGGTATGAAAGGGACCTTTATTATAATGAAGGTCAAGAAGCAGAGTGGTGTTTCGGACTTCCGTGGCTGGGATTATGCTATCATGAACTAGGTATGATGAACAAGGCAAAGGAATATATAGAGAAAACAAAAAATATAATACCAGAGAACTGGGAAGTTCCTGAATTATATATCGGAGGCAGTAATATACCTAACGGAAATACTCCTCTGGCATGGTCCGTTTCTTTATCTTATTTATTCTTAACAAAAACTAAAATGATACGTACTGAACAAGTAACATGAAGTTTTCGTACATGGCTACTTAGAGCTCTTCCTAAAATATGGGAAGGGCTTTAATTTTGTGCTTTATTTTACATAAAATGGTTATATTTTACGAAAAATGTTTTAAAATTTAAAAAAAGGACATTAATTACAATAACTTCACCTCCATTTGAAGGATTAATATAATTTCCATCGAATATATATAATATCTGGGGAAGGAAGGGAAAAATGTTATCGAGTTCATGTTGATGGAGGGGTAAAATTTGAATACAATTATCGACCAGCTACAAGAGATTTATCCAAGCGATTTTGATTTGTATTTATTTCATGAAGGCACACTTTATGAAAGTTATAAAATGCTTGGGGCACACTTTGTTACATCATCAGGTAAAACAGGAGTCAGATTTGCCGTTTGGGCACCCCATGCCAAGCAAGTTTCAGTAGTCGGTAATTTTAATAATTGGGATGGAAATGATCATGCTATGGAGCGGATTGAGCGTTCAGGTATCTGGGTGTTGTTTGTACCAGGATTACAAGAAGGAGAGCTATACAAATACGAAATACATACATCCGGAAATAAACGTATCCTAAAGGCCGATCCTTATGCTTTTTATTCGGAAATAAGGCCAAATACAGCCTCTGTCATTAAAAGGTTGGATAATTTTGAATGGCAAGATTCGAAATGGATAGCCGATAGGAAAAAAGAAAATATTTATCATAAACCTATGTCGATATATGAAGTTCATCCGGGAACATGGAAACAGACAGAGGACGGGGAATTTTATTCGTACCGTGAACTGGCTGATAGATTAGTTGACTATGTGATTGATAATAGTTTTACACACGTGGAAATCATGGCCATATTGGAACACCCATTCGATAAATCTTGGGGATACCAGGTTACTGGATATTATTCAGTAAATAGCCGTTATGGCTCACCAGAAGATTTCAAGTATTTTATAAACCGCTGCCATCAAAACGGCATTGGTGTAATTCTTGACTGGGTTCCCGCCCATTTTTGTAAAGATGCGCATGGTCTTGCCCGATTTGATGGAACACCTCTCTATGAACCAATTGATTATACTAGAGCTGATCGCCCAATATGGGGAACATACAATTTCGATTTTACTAAACCAGAGGTAATTAGTTTTCTCATATCAAATGTGTTGTTTTGGATGGACGTTTACCATATCGACGGGGTTCGTGTCGATGCGGTATCTTCTATGGTGTATTTAAATC
>NZ_JBFUIB010000684.1:0-1658 GCF_056402095.1 Peribacillus sp. P4_C12 | reverse complement strand
GTGGTATTATACATCACAGCTCATCCGAATGATGAAACTCAATCTTACAGTATGGCCGTTGGAAAAAAATTTATTGAAACTTATAAAGAAGTAAATCCTAGCCATGAAATTGTGAATATTGACCTTTATAAAGAAAATATTCCTGAAATTGATGTGGATGTTTTCAGTGGTTGGGGAAAACTTCAATCTGGAAAGGGATTTGAAGAACTTTCGTCGGAAGAGAAAACTAAAGTTGGTCGACTCTCAGAATTATGTGAGCAATTCATTGTTGCCGATAAATATATATTTGTAACACCATTATGGAATTTTTCATTCCCACCAGTATTAAAAGCATATATTGATTCTGTTTCTGTTGCAGGAAAAACATTTAAATACACCGACAAAGGTCCAGTTGGCCTTTTAACTGACAAGAAAGCATTGCATATTCAAGCTCGTGGTGGTATTTATTCCGAAGGACCAGCAGCTGAAATGGAAATGGGACACCGATATCTAAATATCATGATGCAATTCTTCGGAGTTCCTTCATTTGAAGGATTATTCGTTGAAGGACATGCTGCAATGCCTGATAAAGCACAAGAAATTAAAGAAAATGCTATTACAAGAGCAAAAGATTTAGCTTCTACTTTTTAATTACCAGTTCAATATTTTTTCAAAATAGGTTCTATTATTAGTCGGAAATCCAGGCTGGAATGTTAAATGTGATCAACCTTTATCTTAAATTTTTAAAAAGAATGGTTTAGTCCATTACTGTTTTGGCTTAGAAAAAAACGTGAAATAGTTAATTAACATCCTAAATTTAAAAAGGAGTAGGGAGTTTTCCTTACTCCTTTTTTGCATGAAAAGATTTCCCCTGCAGAGAGACTATTCTTAATAAATTGAAGATAGGTATCAGTCGTGAAAAGCTCAAGACGTAGTGCTTGTTGCAATGACAGTTAAAAGATAAAAAAATCCTGCAAATCATAGTATCCTTCTTAATTACAGAATAGCAGTGAAAATTTGGTTAAATAATTTCTAGCTATATTACATAATATATAGGTCAAACAATCTCTCAAGGGCATTCACATGTTAACTATGTAAAATACGAATTGGAATAGTCCTTAAGGTACTCTAAGACTCAACACAAAAAATAGTCGGTAGGTTATGTACTAATAAAAACTTAATTGACCTGAAATTTTATTAAATAGCTCTACGAACGTTTTATTAAAGGACAGGAAAACACCAAGGAAGGGTTGAAATAATTGAAGACAATAATTAAATGGACAGGAGAAATGGCTTTTTCTGGATCTACTCCGTCAGGACATGTAATAAAAATGGATGCTGCCAAAGAAGTAGGAGGACAAAATAGTGGAGCGAGACCCACAGAGTTACTGTTACATTCCTTAGCCGGTTGCACAGGAATTGATATTGTAATGATTTTGAAAAAAATGCGATTTGAACCAATTACTTTTCAAATAGAAATAGAAGGATCACGGGCAGAAAATCATCCAAAACGATTTACCGATTATCATATCCATTATTTACTAGAAGGGGAACTGCCAGAAGATAAAGTAGTCCGTGCTATTAAATTATCGAAAGATACGTACTGTTCGGTATATCACTCATTAAATGCAAACATTGAAGTGAGCTATTCAATTAATGGAGTCAAAGGAGATCAAAAA
>NZ_JBFUIB010000683.1:0-1668 GCF_056402095.1 Peribacillus sp. P4_C12 | reverse complement strand
GATGAATACCTGCTGAAGGCACCGGGAAGGCTTTTTTCCATGACGGCTCATCTTTCGTCAAAGCTTCAGCAATCGCTAATGTTTCCTCTTTCTCAAGTGCCACATTTCCATATGGAGAAGGGAATAGAGATAAATCCGCACCTGATAGTCTTACTAATTTTCCAAGCAATAGCGCGTAGCTGACACCATAAAATGACGATGAAGCTACTGCTCCGCTATATGCGGGGTGAGCCATGATCGGAAGATTAATACGATCGTGTTCACGCAAAGCTTGAAGTACATCCAATCCATATGTATGAACGTTAAATAATAAGGCATCGGCACCTGCTTCTGCTGCACGCTCTGCCTTTTCTAATAATTCAAATGTTTTACCTGATAGATTGACAGCATATAAAGTTCGATGGCCCGTTGTTTCATAGACTTCTTTCAAAATTTGTCTGCCCGTTCTTATTCTATCAATGAATGGGGTCTGCTCCTGATCGAAGAGAATCTCATCATCTTTTACCAGGTCGACTCCTCCTAATGCTTGTTGTTTCAGCTGCTCATTATGGAATGAAAGATCCCGTCCTAATACCCCTTTAAAAATACTCATCACCAGAGGCCGGTCCAATACGTTAATCTTTTCTCTTATACCTGTAATCCCAAATTGAGGTCCTGGAAAAGCTTTGTGTATATCGCCAACAAAATCCAAGTCAATCAGTTTGATTTCCCCATCCAATGACAATTTACCGAATACTGTCGTGAGAATAGCCGGTAAATCATTAGAAAAATTTCCCGACGGATAGGCAATTTTTATCATCGAACGGTACACCTTACGATTGAAATAACGGTTTGCTCTATCTTCTTCAGATAGAGGGGTGACGGAAACAACACGTCCTTTATGTTTCTCCAACTGCTTCTGGACCAAATGAGGCAGGTCCGTCCATGTTCCTACTGTCAAACCTAAGGCAATACTCTCGGCTTTTTTCTCATGTTCGCCATTGAAATCATGAATTAAATAAGTAGCGATTATCTCGCTCATCTGATCACTCCTAATAAACGTTAGTAAAGTCTTGAAGTCAGTATTCTAATATCTGGCTCATACGGTTTCTATCCATTTTCCTGTTACCTCGATATATGGAGAATGGAATCTTCGATTGTTAATCCATGTTAAAACAATAAAAGCCCCTTCATAAAGAAGAGGCTTTAAAAAAGCCATCTTCTTATCTCCCAGCTTATAGCTGCAAGAATTAGCACCGTGCCTTGTGGATTCCAAAAAAATCCGGCGAAGAATTCCGCCCCATTTTGCAATGGAATTACGGTCGGTTGCTGGGCTTCATAGGGCTAGTCCCTCCACCTGCTCAAAATAAGAAAACGCTGATATATTTAAACTTCAAGTATCAAAAGATTAAGAATTTATTTTGTATTCTGACAGGTAATCCATACTTTGTCAATAAGTTTTCACCAATTTAACGGTAGCTAACTTGTGATATTCCACTATTATCCAAATAAATTCAATGCGCGAATCCGTTCAACCGCTTCTTGCAGCCGTTCTTCAGAAGTAAGTAACCCCACCCTAACATATCCCTCTCCAAATTCACCGAATCCATTTCCAGCAGCAACAGCTACGTGAGCATGCGTTAATAAATAATCAGCAAAACTCTCGGACGTGAAACCTTCAGGAATCTT
>NZ_JBFUIB010000682.1:0-1670 GCF_056402095.1 Peribacillus sp. P4_C12 | reverse complement strand
ACATAATAGCAACCAGTGTGCTACGAAGTTTTTTCGGAGCATATTCAGTAATAATTGCTATTAGATTAGGCATGACTCCCCCCAATCCTAAACCTGCAATAAAACGTTGTATTCCAAAAGTAGTTGGCGTATCTGCAAACCCTGAAGTAAAAGTAAATATAGAAAAAATGACCGTACAAATTAAGATGACTTTCTTTCTTCCAAATTTATCAGCTATTGGTCCAAAGACTAACGCGCCTATCATCATTCCAAACAAAGCATAGCTACTAAATAATCCTGCTTCTACAGCAGTGATTTTCCACTCAGTCATCAAAGATGGTAGGATTGTTCCAAGCATGAACATATCATATCCATCACAGATAATGATAAAGATACAACTTAATAAAATCTGTAAATGAAAGCGGTTAAATTTTTGTTCATCAATCATTTCAGATACACGGATTGTGCGCATTTCCTTCGCCTCTTTCTTCTTTTCCTTTATTGACTAAAGGAACGTTCTAAGTTTTTTAAAACCAGCTTACCACCAAATTAAAAAATAACAATAAAGACTTAAATTACACTTATATAGAACTAAGTTCACTATATATTAACTTAATTTTTAGAATATTGTCAATTATCAAAGTTCATTAAGGTTCATAGATAGGAAAAACTTTTTATGAAAAAAAKGCAAAAAAAAGCCCTCTAGTTAAAAGAGGACTTTTTTGAAAATAAAGAATTTAGGCATCTAATGCTTCTTTTTTCTTTCTTTTTTTAGATTCTGTTATAAGATCATAACCAAGATAAAGGATAATGGCTGCGCCTAACAATTTAATATATAACGGAATATCCGCTACAAAGAAATATATCATTGAGAATAATGTTCCTATTATAGATAACCAAAAAATTAAATGTTTTAGAATTTTTTTCAAAGTAATGACTCCCTCTCAAAAGATGAGATTAATTATTCTAGTTCGCTCCACTTCAAGGAGGAATTTTTATTATCCGTTCTTTCATTTTAACATTTATCCTTTAAATAATGGAGTAAATCATATTGCGAAATATGAACAATTAAGCAATTTTTCATAGAAATTTTATTATTGCTCTAAAACTTAGACCACATTATTTATGAGATCATTTATTTTTACAACCTATCATTGACAAATATACATTTTCCACTCCTAATAATAATTAAATGTCATTTAAGGAATTTATAGATAATGGGGTTTACAATATAGTTTGCATCAGTCATCTATTGAATGTCATTTTTSTAATGATTTCACTCTATCCAGGCAGCACCCTTCGTTATTTAGAACATTGTGTCCTTTGAGCAGATCTGCGATGAAACTAATTATAAGAATAAGAAAGAAATTTAATCAGAAGCAACTATACAAGCTCTCCTAACATAAAATAAACATGAAAATGGCAGCGTAGATATCTCCTACGCTGCCATTTTCATGTTTATTCTTACAGTATATTCATTTTATTGGAGTCTACCATTATTTCTTCACTTTGTTCTGGTTGATTATTTTTATAATAAGCCATCTTCACTGGAACAAAGGATAAAGCAATCGCGGCAATAAGACCAGGAATAGCAAAAGCAATAAAATTCAATTGAATTGGTAGTGAGATTGATAATAGGAATCCACCAAGGATGGGTCCGAGCATACCACCAATCCTTCCTATTCCAGATG
>NZ_JBFUIB010000681.1:0-1671 GCF_056402095.1 Peribacillus sp. P4_C12 | reverse complement strand
CCTCGAATTTGACCTTCGATACGATTTAAGCGGGTCGTTAAATTCTTTTTCACTACTTCAGAGTGATGACTTTTTCGGCCGTGGGAAGAGGTAATACTGCATTCGTCATTTTCATTTTCAATGAATGAATCTTGCTCATTTATTTTTTTATCCATCTCTCACCCCTCCTTTAAATCATAATACCATACCCCCCTATCCTATGCAAAGAAAGAAGCTTATGTGTCAATATTATGTTAATATTTCTTTATTCTTTGCTTTTGAAGGATATCTATTCCTTAGAAATCTGTTTAACAAAACCACACACAAAATACCCCATGTGAAGCTAAACAAAAGGTTGAACTACCTGAGTCTTCTAGCGATGCAAATAAAAACACTCATCTCCGGAGAAATGAGTGTTTTTAGGTCCTACTACCCTAGGCTGGAATAATCCCGATTAAGTTCAACGGGTTTCTATTTTTCACCTGCAAGTTGGTTGTCTGTTCTAAAATTGTAGTTAACACACCGAAATTAATAGATATATTTGTTTTCAAATAAAGAGTGGTCTTACTACGTACCTTTTAGTTGATTACACGACAAAGTCATATGTTTTTTATTGATTACCAAACAAATAATCCTACAATCATAGCACTTAACAAGGAGACAGCCATCCCGCTAAGTAACAACTTCCAAACATTCCTTCCGATGATGTTCGATTTCTCATCATTAAGGATGGAATTGAATGTTCCATAAATCATGCCTACTGTACTGAAGTTGGCAAATGACGTCAGATAAGTGACAGCAACAGCTACTGTATGCGGGGGTAGTGTACTGATTTTATCTTTTAAATCGAGCAAGGCAACGAACTCATTCGTGGCAAGCTTGATTCCCATCAATTGAGCGACATACATGGCATCATGTCCAGTTAATCCAAGCAGGAATGCAAATGGACTAAAAATCACAGAGAAGATTTTTTGAATGGTCAGGCCATCCACAAAGAAACCAAATATCCCATTCAAGCTTGCTGTTAACGCCACATAACCGATAACCATTGCCATGATGACGAAAACCATCTTGGCTCCCACTAGCATGCTGTTAGAAATGGTGGAAAAGAAATCTTTACGTTCCTCTTTAGTAGGAACATAAACGACATCTTCTTCTTTACTGACACTGACTGGGTTGAGCATGTTTGCAATCAGCAAGGCATTTAAACAGTTTAAAGGAATGGCGACAAATACATATGTTGCAGGTACCATGGATAAATATGCTCCAATAATGGAACCACTGATACTACTCATACTCATTATTCCAAATGTCAATAAACGCTGATCTTTAATCGCAGCGAGTTGAATCCGGAGAACGGCAAGTGCCTCTGTATTTCCAAGAAACATCATCTGGATGGAAAAGAAACTTTCAAGTTTTGGCAACCTAGACACTTTTGAAATGAGCCATCCTACTTTATCGATAATCCATGTGAGTATACCGAAATACGATAAAATATCAAAAAACGTTATAATAAAAATAATTGGCATTAAGGCACTGAAAAAGAAATCAACTTGCTCATTTGCCATAACAGACGGAAAGACAAAAGAAATCCCTTCATTTGCACATGAAATCAACCAAGTAAAGAAAGATGCAATTTGATTAATGACCCATGCCCCTATTTTAGTCGATAACATAAACCAAGTAATAAGT
>NZ_JBFUIB010000680.1:0-1682 GCF_056402095.1 Peribacillus sp. P4_C12 | reverse complement strand
ATATAAATCTATAGAAGAACTTGGTGTTGAAGTGCTAATTACAGATACAGAATAAGACTCACTGATCAGGAGAATATTGCTTAAATCCATTATTAGATGGTACATTCACCAGGATTGTGACCCATTGCATTCCCGATAATGAAATTTAAAAGTGGTTTTAACCAATATAACATCAGATATTCACAACGAGAGGAGTTTAAAAGACGATGATTAAATTATTAGTCAGTGATTTAGATGGAACGTTAATTGATAAAAAGAATCAAGTGGCTTTACATGACATTAAAGCATTGAAAAAATTACGGGAACATAACGTAGACATCTGTCTTGCAACTGGAAGAATGGACAACGAAATTATGGAAGTAGMTAAAGTGGTTGGAGACCAATTCCATCGCGTAAGCCAAAACGGATCATTTGTCAGGACCAATGACCACGTTTCTCTTCACTCGCAAACATTTGAACATCGGCTCGCAAAAAAGCTGTATGAATCGGCTTATTCAGATCGTAACATTACAATCGTTAGTTCAAATGACACCAACTTTGTAGCACAAAAAAATGATGTCATTCACCAAATCGAAGAACGCTTTTTCTTTCCGATTGAAGAGCTAGATGACATGATAAATGCAATTGGCCACTCCCTTACCCCTTCTAAAATTTCGGTAATGGGCCATCATGAGGAAATATTAGAAATGCAGCAATCTATTCAAGGTGTTTTTCACGAAGAGGTGGATACATTCATTTCTGAAAAAGGCTGTCTTGACATTATGCCGAAAAACATCAGTAAAGGAAATGCCTTATTAATCCTTTTAAAACACTTGCAGCTCAAGCCCGAAGAAATCGCATGCGTAGGTGATTCTTTTAATGACATCCCTATGTTTAAACTAACACCAAATAGTTTTGTGATTTCTCATGCCCATGAAGATGTCAAAAAAGAAGCAACCTATGTCGTTGAGACAGTCAGTGAAGCAGTGAAGATGATTCTTGAAAAAAATACCCGTGAACAATATATGATTCACTTATAAGGGTTCTGGCGTGAAAGAATGCAAAAACAGGAAAAAGATTTTGAGAAAGTTGCTTCGAGTGTTTTTGGTTTTTAAATACATCAGAGCGTTTATGGATTTCCAAGTTATTCAACTAACGGGTGCTTTACTTCATTACCAGGAGCTGATCAGCAGCTCCTTTTCTTATGCAACTAACGGGGCAGTTTAGTGTAATAACTTTATTTCGAATCTGTGTTAAAATTTGGTTGTTTATCAATATGAAAGGTGTTGGAATGATTGAGTCGAGTCACCTCAAAAACAAAGATATACTTTGGACTATCTGTTATCCTTTTGCTCTGTGGGACTTTTTCTTGGATTCCTTATTTGGTCTTTAACATCCAAGAATCTTATGGGATGTTAACATTAGTTCTTAACCCAATTGGATTGTTTTTAGGTTATTTATCAAACAACAGTTTCATAGCTTTAAGCAATTTAATTATGGTCTTCAGTTTTATTCCTATTTTGATATTTGTTTATCTAACAAAAGGGTACATTCCAATGTAATTGTTGCTACATTTTTATATGAACCCCACCAAGCTCCTTATAGAAGCAACGGGGGAACTTTAATAAAATATAGTATAAAGGACCAGAAATTCAATATATTAAAGGTGGAAAATGACATGGCAAGAAAGTACCGATTATATC
>NZ_JBFUIB010000679.1:0-1685 GCF_056402095.1 Peribacillus sp. P4_C12 | reverse complement strand
CGTTAATGCTAGGCGTGGAAATGAATCTATTGCTAGCCGGACTTTTTGCAGTAATCGGTCATATGCTCCCTATTTTTGCAAACTTTCGGGGTGGGAAAGCAGTCGCAACATCGGCTGGTGTTATCCTCGCATATGAACCATTATTTTTTCTTATTGTCCTTATCATATTCTTTATATCCTTATACATATCCAAATATGTTTCACTATCTTCCATGATTGCTTGTCTACTAGCTCTCATTTACAGCTTAGTGTTTCATACCGATGATTGGGCTCTTATTATTGTAATTGGCATTTTAACGATTTTCATCTTTTACCGCCACCGTGCGAACATCAAACGAATAATCGATAAAACTGAACCAAAAGTAAAATGGTTGTAAGAGGAGACCATTGGCTTTTTTAAACAAAAATAAAAGCCCGTCTTTACGGGCTTATTTCTATTCTAAAATTAATAGGCCAAATGTTTCAGAATCCTGGCATGCCCTAACACCTTTTCCGCAGAATTTCCAATTTTCTAAATCATTATGTTTTTAACAAACTTCATTGTTAAGATTAAATATGTTCAGCAGTATTACGTTTCACCCTTTAATCTCCTACCTACTAGCGGAAGCAGAAGACTGATTGAATCATGCAAATTGCCCTCATAAGGATTGAATAATTGAAGCATAGAGGCTACACTAGAACTAATCAAAAATCGTCTTTAGGAGAAGAGCCATGAAACCATTACAAATATCAACTGAAACCGCATTAAAGTTATCTGAATCTCTCAACATGCCATTAGAGCAAATCATGCATATGCCCACGCCCATCTTGCTGAAAAAGCTGGCTGAGGCTGAAGCCAAAGAAAAAACAAAATAGCTGCAGACATTGCAGCTATTTTTGTGTGCGCTCATAGATAGGTGAAACAACCTTACCGATTACATCTTGAAAGGTGTTCCACTCTTCCCATTGAACTTGAAATTGAGCAACACCCAATTTCGTCGCATAATAGTATTTTCTTTTAGGACCTTCTAAAGAATCTCGCCAATAACTTATTAGATACTCTTTCACTTCAAGCCTTTTTAAAGCGGGGTATAGCATACCTTCTTTATAATGCAAATAGCCATCACTTAACTGTTTAAGCTGTTCAATCATTTCATACCCATACATATCCTTTTGAGCTAATAGTGAAAGCAGCACCATCTCCGTACTCCCTTTTAGCAGCTCTGTTTTCCGCAAATCAGCTACCCCCTCTAAATAAGATGATCTATCACTATATCTTCACATTGTATAGTTTCCGAAATAATCCTCTTGGAACTATAAAAAGCTTGCTTAACTCACTATAATACCAATATTCCAAATATTCATCTACCAATTTATGTTATATAGCTAAGGACATAATAAATACTTCCGTTGAATTCAAAAAAAAACCGCTCAAAGGCGGATTTTAGTTGGAGAAATAATTTTTTTCATGTTAGGCAATGGCTTCTTTTTAACGGAGAGTAAAAGATTGTTTTCATATGTACAAGCAAATTCGTATGGAGGGTCATCCAGTAAAATATCGCTTAGATAATACTTTATGTTGGGCACAACTTCATCTGCCTCCATAACCCATTGATATGGCTTCCAGGCAAGTTCTCCTTCATCGCAAGCTAGAAGTCCACCCCTATACCGAGCCGAAGATACAGGGGGTGGACTTCTAGCTCTGT
>NZ_JBFUIB010000678.1:0-1688 GCF_056402095.1 Peribacillus sp. P4_C12 | reverse complement strand
TGGAATCTCTAGCGACATACTGACCAATAATGACATTTTCAATCATATTGGTATCTCCTTCCCTTTAGAAGTGTTAGCACTTGAGGCATCACATCTAATTCTTTCAAAGATGCCACCTGGATCCTTTGCCCTGTCACCTTCTCTATTGCTAGTAACAATTTCGCTGTATCGGGTATATCTAATCCCATGGATTGTAATTCTTCCCTTTTATCCAAAAACAATGACATAGGGTTCATTTGAAATTGCAGCTTCCCTTTGTGTAACACAATGACTTCTTCAGCATATTCCACTACGTCATTCATTTGATGTGTAATCAATATAACCGTATGATTGCCTTGTCGTCGCCACTCCTCTATGTTTTGTAAGATGCTCTGCCTACCGAGTGGATCTAATCCGGCAGTCGGTTCATCTAAAATAAGAATCTTGGGCTCTAACATAAGGACAGACGCAATCGCAACACGTCTTTTTTCTCCACCACTTAAATGAAGCGGAGATTTTTCTAGGTAACTTGCATCCAAGCCTACTAAATCAATTACTTGCTGTGCCTTATTTACGATAGCGTCTTTATACCATCCTCTATTTCTAGGGCCAAAAGCTAGTTCTTTTAAAACAGTCGTTTCAAATAATTGGTGTTCAGGATATTGAAAAACAAGACCCACATCTGGAGAAATTGTCGGTTTACCTTTTTTATTAGGTTTTATTAGCTTCCCATCCATCGTATTCTGGCCTACTGTCGGCCATAATAATCCTTGCATCACTTTGGCTAAAGTGGACTTTCCTGATCCCGTTTGCCCGATGATAGATACCCATGCTCCAGATGGAATGGTACACGAGATATCTGTTAATACTTGTTTTACTTCGCGAGTTGCAGGGCTGTAATAATCATATTGAATATGCTCTAGCGCGAGTTCCATAAGTATTCTACCATCCCTTCTATATCCGTTATATGCATTGGCACTTCTACTTCCTCCTGCTGCATCTGCATTTTCAATTTTAATGCAAAGGGTAATTCCAAACGACAGTCTATTAGCATCTGTGGCTTATGGAAGATTTCAAGCGGGGTTCCGGTAGACACAATCTGTCCTTGATTAATTACTATCACTTTTGTTGCTGATAACACTTCGTCCATATGGTGCGTAATATGCAAAATGGTAATACCTTCATTATGCAATTGACGCATGATGGATATAATTTGATGTCTCCCATCAGGGTCAAGCATGGACGTAGATTCATCAAAAATAATGAGTTTTGGTTCCATTGCTAATATCGCAGCAATGGCCACACGCTGCTTTTGACCACCAGAGAGTTTATGTGGCTCAGCCTCTCGAAAAGGAAGCATCCCTACTTTTTCAAGTGCAGCCTCTGCTCTTTCTACCATCTCACTGGGAGGACAGGCGATATTTTCAAGACCGAAGATTACTTCATCGAATACATTGGTCGTAATGAGCTGTTCTTCTGGGTTTTGAAAAATAATGCCTATTGATTTGCGGATTATTGCTAGATTTTCCTTTTGTTTTGTATCAAGGCCTTGAAACAAAACTCTGCCTTTTTTCGGTAATATCAGTCCATCTGCCAATTTGGAGATGGTCGATTTACCAGAACCGTTTGGGCCGACAATTGCCACAAACTCTCCCTTTTCTATTTGAAAAGAAAGTTTTTGAATAACATGCTTCTTATTAGGATAAGAA
>NZ_JBFUIB010000677.1:0-1690 GCF_056402095.1 Peribacillus sp. P4_C12 | reverse complement strand
GTATTTATCCCGATGAAGGGGATCTCCGCTATGGATTTCAACTTGAATGATGAAAAAAAAGGAGAGTTAATGAATCGTGGTCGTCAGTTTACTAGAGAATTCTTAAAGCATTGGACATATTAAAAAAGAAAAATCGGGCTCTTAAAAAGAAGCCCGATTTTTCTTTTTATTCTTTTTCCCTTCGATGACGGTTAAGTGACTATCTGATTTCTTTCTCACTTTTATTTTTTTAGACGATTTTGCTGCAGAGAAGCTAGCCACATTATCCTTTTTCGATGTTCGGTTCTTTAGCCTTTTTTTCGATTGGCGTGCAGCCTTTCGAAATGCCTGTTGCTCTTTTTTTACTGGTTTTCCCTTTGTTAATCCGGTATAAATCATATAAATAATCCCTGCGACAATGGCAATTATAAGAATGTTTCTAAAAAAGCCAATCGGGTCATTAAACAGTCGGCTCATTAGTCCGAGGACTCCGAGGGCGATGATTCCGTATATCATGAATGATATGAAACGTTTCAACAAAGCCACCTCCTTAAGAGCATCATAAGCATTTATAGCTTATTTTAAACATTATTCATGTAAAATATTTGAAAAAATGAAGATTATTCTCTTTGTTTAGTATATGATTTTTCATAATCATATTGTGATAGATGTTTTACACAATAACATCCGTTTCTAAACCTTCTTCCGTCCTTTTTTCCAACCTTAACAGTTCATGAAAGGAAGCCAATGCGACTTCGACCTGATCGTCGGAAGGAGCTTTTGTAGTCAATAATTGAAGCCAAAGACCAGGATAACCAAGGTAACGCAGAACTGGAATATCTCTCACTTTGTTTGTCAACTGCAATACCTCGAAGGAAATGCCGAGCACGACGGGAATAAGTAACACTCGATCCACGACACGTAGCCATAAAGGGTCGATTGGGACGAGCATATAGACAAACATACCAACAATGACAGTAAATAAAATAAAGCTGCTGCCGCAACGATAATGAAGCCGTGAACTTGCCTGCACATTGGAGACAGTCAATTCTTTCCCGCTTTCAAAACAATTAATCACTTTATGCTCTGCACCGTGATATTGAAAGACTCGCTTGATTAATGGTGTCATGGATACTAGGTAAATGTAAATGAGCAGTAATATCAACTTAAACAAGCTTTCCATTAAAACCTGAGCCATATGACTAGGGAAAATAGGTCTTGTCAATTCTGCAAGAAAGACTGGAATCAGTGTAAACAGCAATTTACCAAATAAGAAGGAGAGTACCCCGATTACGGCAACTCCAAGCCATACACTTAGTTTTGAAGATTCCTTTGTTTCTGTTTTCTTTTCTTCTATCTTTTCCCCGCCTTCTTCTTCATACTGCTCTGTGGAAAAGTTTAGATGTTTCGATCCGGTAGCGCTCGACTGAATCAGTGAGACAATTCCCCGTAAAAACGGTATTTTTTTTAAGCGATTGACAGCAGGCTTTGATTCACGCGGTATATGATAATACACAATCGTTGAATCTTTGCGGCGGACAGCAGTGACTGTATGGTGTTTGCCGCCAAACATGACGCCTTCCACTACAGCCTGCCCTCCATAAACGGGTTTTTGAACCTCAGACATTTCTACACCAACCTAATAGTTATTCACGTAGCTCTCTCATGGGTGCTATCATGTTTATTATCAAKTATTCACAAGGTATAAGAC
>NZ_JBFUIB010000676.1:0-1696 GCF_056402095.1 Peribacillus sp. P4_C12 | reverse complement strand
CCTTACTATACTATAAACACTTTGCTAATACATATACTCTTCTATATGCGAAACGCGGCCATGAAAATATCCTGCTTACGCCTCCTACTGAGAAACAACACACAGTTAATGATGGTGTTTTTGTTTCAGATTCAATGGTATATTTACTGACTGATTATGATTCAGATTTTACCTATTTGGCTTCATACAACCTTGAAACAGACCAATTCAGTAAAGTTAAAGAATTGGAAAATGAGAGTTTTGATGGCTTAAAATATAGTAAAGAGCATCAATTATTATATGTAACTAGTCAAAAGGGTGTAGAGGATCATTTATATGAATACAATCTCCAAAGTACTGATTGGAAGAAGCTTTCGTCCCCTTGCAGTGTCATTGAAAAGCTTGAAGTCGCTAAATCAGGCACTCTGTACTTATTAGGAAGGAGTGCAACTAAGCCTCATAATATTTATAAACGATTGGGAAATGAGTGGATATCATTAACTCAGTATTCTGTTCCTGGAGTAGATTCAAATGACTTAGTTGAACCGGATGTCATAACATACCCATCTTTTGATGGTCTGGAGATTGAAGCATTATTTTTTAGGGCAAAAAAGGAAAATGATAATGGTGAAGTTATTTTCTGGCCTCACGGAGGTCCACAAGCGGCAGAACGGAAATTTTTTAGAGCTTCATTTCAGTTCTTTTTAAATCATGGGTACAGTATTTTCGCTCCAAACTTTCGTGGTTCTTCTGGTTATGGTTTGGAATTTATGAAAATGGTAGAAGGAGACTGGGGATATAGGCCACGCTTAGATAATGTCGCTGGTCTAGATTGGTTGGTAAAAAATGGATATACGCAAAAAGGAAATATACTATTAATGGGTGGAAGCTATGGTGGTTATATGGCTCTTCTTCTTCACGGTCGCCATGCTGATTACTTTAAAGCGGTTGTTGATATTTTCGGTCCATCAAATCTATTCTCTTTTATCAATTCGGTTCCTGAAGATTGGAAGCCAGTTATGGATCAATGGGTAGGAAATCCGGAAAAAGATAAAGAAAAGCTCACTGAATATTCTCCAATCACTTATTTAGACTCTATGACAAAGCCAATGCTTGTTATTCAAGGCGCAAACGATCCTCGTGTGGTCAAAGAAGAATCAGACCAAATTGTGCAAGCATTAAAGGATAAAGGAAGAGATGTTGAATATATGTTGTTAGAAGATGAAGGACATGGCTTTTCCAAGAAAGAAAATGAAATTGCCGTCTATCAAAAGATACTTTCATTCTTTAATCAATTCGTTCGTTCAAAAGAGAAAGCATAAACTAAGATTCCTGTTTGGGACTCCTCCGAAGCTACAAAGTTTATGAAACTATTAGAAATTACCAAATAATAATTGTATAACCTAAATAGGATTTTGAAGGTAATAATTCTTCAACAGGACAAAAACACTAATTTAGCTGACACAAATTTTATTTAAGCTATTTCTTTGTAAATAAAGCGGATTCCTTAGATGTAATAAGAAAATTAAGGAATTTAAAGTGAAAAAGAGGTTGTTTCAAAATCCGGACAGCCTCTTTAAATTTTTTTATTAATTAATTTAAAGATGAAAATATGAAGCCGATTTAACGATAATTTCATTCCCTTGGAGATTGTATACTTTGCACAGTTTGTTAGTTACGAATTCAAGTGGAATGTATAATTGATAGAGATGAATGG
>NZ_JBFUIB010000675.1:0-1699 GCF_056402095.1 Peribacillus sp. P4_C12 | reverse complement strand
AATGTTTGTTACATAACATATTATACTTTTTTGAAAAAATTAATGTCTTTACATAGTTAGTCTTTAATGGAAGGATTAAAGAACCCACTATTAGAGTCTCATTGCAATCAATGACTAACGAAATACAAAAAAATTTGTTACTTGGGAATTATTAGTCTTGCAAGAGAGAATGAATTTATGTATTATAACTATACAAGCTGCGTTGTTCGTAATGATAATTAAGTTTTAACCTTTAAGCTGTAATAGGGAGTTTTACATCGAAACAGGAATGTTATGCCTCGTCACTGACTTGGACAACAGGATTKTTTCTGCAAACACCCACTTTGAGGAGTGGTGGTTTAAAACTTTCTTACGTGAATACGGCAATGGCGGCTCTATCTTTAAAATTAGTAACCAGTTCCGATAAGGGACTGGTTTTTTCTGTTTTTTTATCCTGTTGAGCTATTGAATAACATATCTATAATAAATAGTTGTTGTATTATAGTGTGAAAAAAATTTTTAATACAGGTAACTTGGAAACGATTTCAAACGAAATCATCTTAATTCTCCATTACACTCATGAATTCTTTATTTTTCAAGATGGCTTATGCTTTGGTGTTTTGATGTTTATGACTAATTTGTGAAAATTTTTATTGAAATATCAGATAATTGCCTATTATAATAACAATTAGATAACTCGGTTCACTATTTGTATAAAGTTAGTGAAGAGTTATCCTTTTTAATTAGAAATTCCGTAAGCGCTATCATGTGGATTTTTGGTAGTCACCTAGAGAGGGGAAATTTTTATGGCTAGTATTAACACGACAGAGGTAATTAGTAACAGTAAATTTAACCGCTTTCATTTCGGTTTGTTGGCATGGTGTTTCATTATCATCCTTTTTGATGGGTACGACCTTGTCGTTTATGGAACGGTTGTCCCAGTGTTAACAGAGGAATGGAATCTAACTTCAGTGGAAGCGGGAGCAATGGGTAGCTATGGTCTATTCGGTATGATGTTCGGTGCCATCTTTTTTGGGACATTAGCGGATCGGATTGGAAGAAAAAACGTCATTGCCATTTCATTGATTTTATTTAGTTTATTTACATTGCTATGTGGATTTGCGAGTACACCTACCATATTTTCTACTTTTCGATTTTTAGCGGGGTTAGGACTGGGAGGCATCATGCCGAACGTCATCGCTTTATTGACGGATTACGCACCGAAAACAATGAGAAGCATGGTCGTTTCGATTGTATTATGCGGCTATTCATTCGGGGGGATGCTTGCACCGATACTAGGTATCCTACTTATGCCTTCATTAGGCTGGGAGTCCATATTCTGGTTTGCCGGCATACCTTTACTATTTCTACCAATCATGATGAAACATTTACCAGAAACCTCCACACATCTCATTAGAATTAATAGAAAAGAGGAATTAATCAGAGTATTATCCAAAGTCAGTCCTGATAGCAATTTCACCATACATGACGAAATTGTAGAAGTGAAAAAATCAGATGAGAAACTGCCGATTGTCGGATTGTTTAAAAATTCCCGCGCTTTAAGTACTTTGATGTTCTGGGTTGCCTTTTTCATGTGTCTAYTGATGGTATATGGGTTGAATACATGGCTACCAAAGCTAATGATTGAAGCGGGGTATGCTTTGAATTCAAGTCTAGGTTTCTTAATCGTTCTTCAAGGTGGAGCTATCGTAGGTACTCT
>NZ_JBFUIB010000674.1:0-1701 GCF_056402095.1 Peribacillus sp. P4_C12 | reverse complement strand
CAAATTTGGCCTGTTTGGATTAAAATCTTATACTGCTGCCTTGTTTTATTGTATTTCCGATTGGTACTTGACATTCCCCTAAATTCAAGGAAATATGTTTACACCATAAGATTTGATAAAGAATACCTACTTTCATTAGCTCCCGAGAACTTTCTGCTTTTAAATTCTTTTACCCCTTCTTAGCCACGGATAACGTACCACTAATCACACCATGCTTATCTAAAAAGAAAACTCCTATTTTAGTAAACATTGGTAAGCTAATTGATTTCCTGGGGTTATTCCCGGAATTCCATAAAACTAAAAAGGTTTGACAAACTTTCTAATCTTACCGTATGATAAATAATATACTTGAATATATTCTCCTAAGGGGAGTAGCTTTTACAACAATGTCGTCAATACGGAGTTCTTCGCTCTCGGCTTTGTTGGCAACATTTTGTTGTTAGCCAGACCTTACCTAGTGGTAAAGGTCTATTTTCTGTTAGTAAGCCTTTACCGAAATGGTAAAGGTTTTTTGTAGTCCGGATAATGTAGCCCTTCGAGAATTGTTTAAGCTAAGCTTGTGGGATGATAAATGAAAAACAAATAAATATAAATGGAGTGTATTCTTTGATACTGAGAAAATCTTTGTTACTTTTAGGAATAGGGTCTGCACAGATAGATTTAATCCTTCCCAAAAATACGTATAAATCGGGTGAATTAATAAATGGGTATTTCTTGATTAAGGGTGGTACCCAGGAGCAAAGAATAAGGAGGATTGAATGTGATTTAATTATGGATACTCATTCTACGGGAATGGAAGATATCCTTAAAACGAGCACCATTTTATCTTCAAGTGAGATTGATTCAGGGGAAAGTAATGAAATTCCTTTTAAATTTCGTCTGCCTACATTAAAGGAACCGTATAAGCGCGGGGTTTCCTATCGCCTAAAAACGAGACTTATTCTTGATAAAGGGATAATAGGCAAGGATGATGATTGGATTTTAATCGATTCTGAATAAGAGTGGAAACGGAGGTGGGAACATGGATATTTTGAATTTTACAGAGCGTGCTTTTGATTATTTGAAAGAATTCTTATTATTGAGGCTTTTTATAATAGCTCTACTGTTATTGGCCGGTTATTATATATTGAATAAAATGGTTGAATGGTTCTTTAGAAGGTCTAATTTTTTTGAGGAAGAAGTCGAAAGAACGATACAGGGTGTTACTCGTTCTGCTCTAAGGTACGGTATTTCCGGGCTTTTCCTCATTTATCTGATTGGACAGTTTATAGACATAAAGGGAATACTGGCTGGAGCTGGGATTGTAGGGGTCGTTATCGGATTTGCCGCTCAACAAATGCTTAAGGATATCTTATTGGGATTTGTTAGATTTTCAGATAATGAATTTCGAGTGGGGAACTTTGTTACATTTAATGGGACAAGTTCCGGGACGGTTGAGGAAATTGGCATCCGGTTCATGCAGATTCGGGAATGGTCAGGAAAACTGCTTACTATCCCACACAGTGAAATCAAGACGATTCAAAATTTTAATAAAGGGAGAATGCGAATCATTGAACGCATCACGGTGAGTTACCAAGAAAAACCAGATAGGGTGAAGCGGATGTTGGAAGAATTATGCCTCACCTGTAATGAGAAGTTTGCTGAAAGCCTTCTAAGGCTCGAGGACGGTACACCTGAAGAAGATTTTAGATATCTTGGTAT
>NZ_JBFUIB010000673.1:0-1701 GCF_056402095.1 Peribacillus sp. P4_C12 | reverse complement strand
ACTTTAACCAGAAGTGATGTACCCAACAATTACTTTAAGATGTAAATTGACGTATCAAATGTTTTTTTTGTCAAACTTATTAATTATTATGCTTGTTTCTTATTTCAAGCGTTTTGTATTAATATGGCTTCTAGTGTGGGGTCAGGTAACATTACAGGAATTTCCATTGTGATTATTTATTGAACGTACACTAGCACAAATCATTAATCCAGTTACTTTAAAAAGTTAATATTAAGGAATGAATTTTGGAAAGCATGGTGATAAACATATGAATAATTTGCAGAGAAAGATGGGAACATTTTCGTTAACGATGGTAGGACTCGGGTCAATTATTGGCTCAGGTTGGTTATTCGGAGCATGGAGAGCGGCACAAATCGCTGGACCAGCTGCCATTATCTCGTGGATTATCGGGATGATTGTTATTTTGTTTATCGCACTTTCTTACAGTGAATTAGGGGCTATGTTTCCTGAAGCTGGGGGAATGGTAAAATATACGCAGTACTCTCATGGTTCGTTTATAGGGTTTCTTGCAGCTTGGGCAAACTGGATTGCAATCGTTTCTGTAATTCCTGTTGAAGCGATTGCTTCTGTTCAATATATGAGCTCATGGCCTTGGAAATGGGCGGAGTGGACACATGGTTTAGTAGTAAATGGAAGTCTTACTGGGGGAGGCTTAGTAATTGCCTCTGTATTACTGATCGTCTACTTTTTATTAAATTACTGGACCGTTAGTTTGTTTTCAAAAGCTAACTCATTTATTACTGTTTTTAAAGTTATTATACCAGGACTTACGATTGGGGCACTTTTATTTGCTGGTTTTCATGGATCCAATTTTACGTCAGCGGGCAGTATAGCACCTAATGGTTGGGCAAGTGTACTTACTGCTGTAGCAACTTCTGGTATTATCTTCGCATTTAACGGTTTTCAAAGTCCGATTAATATGGCTGGTGAGGCGAAGAATCCTGGACGTTCGATCCCAATTGCAGTAATCGGTTCAATTTTAATTGCAACAGTTATCTACGTTTTATTACAGATTGCATTTATCGGAGCCGTTGATCCGTCTATGATTGTGAACGGGTGGCAACATTTGAATTTCAATTCACCGTTTGCTGACCTAGCAATTGTTTTAGGCCTAAACTGGTTAGTTATTTTACTATACGCCGATGCTTTTATTTCTCCTTCTGGGACAGGGATAACATATACGGCGACAACGTCACGAATGCTTTACGGAATGGAAAAGAATAAATATTTACCAAGCGTATTTGGGAAACTACATCCTCTCTATGGCATTCCGCGTCAAGCTATGATTTTAAATCTAGGTGTATCTTTCTTATTTTTATTCATGTTTAGAGGCTGGGGAGTACTAGCAGAGGTTATTTCGGTTGCGACTTTAGTCTCTTATATTACAGGTCCAGTAACTGTTATGACATTAAGACGCACAGGTAAGAACTTGTACAGACCATTACGTCTAAAAGGATTAAGTATTATTGCACCACTTGGCTTTGTTTTTGCTTCTTTAGTTCTATATTGGGCAAGGTGGCCACTGACAGGACAAGTATTATTTATCATTATGATGGGTCTTCCCGTTTATTTCTATTATCAAGCAAAAATAAAATGGAGGGGGTTCCGTCAAAACTTTTCAGCAGGGCTGTGGATGGTTGTTTACTTACTATGTATGATGACCATTTCATACTTAGGAAG
>NZ_JBFUIB010000672.1:0-1714 GCF_056402095.1 Peribacillus sp. P4_C12 | reverse complement strand
GGCTTGAACGCTTAATGTTGTTTTATTTAAACGGGGAGTAATGAATATGGAGAATCAAATTAGGGATTTTATTCATTTTTTAACCATAGAAAAAGGACTTGCCAAGAATACGCTCGTTTCTTATGAACGCGACTTAAATTCATATTGGAGCTACTTGAAAAATGTGGAAACTATTACCAGCTGGAATGATTCGCGGAGGGTGAACATCTTGCATTTTCTCGTTCATTTGAAGGATCAGGGCAAATCATCGAAAACGGTAGCGCGTCATATCGCCTCCATTAGGTCTTTTCATCAATTTCTTCTCCGAGAAAGGGTGACCGACCAGGATCCATCTATACATATAGAAACACCAAAACCAGAGCGAAGCCTCCCAAAAGTGCTAAGCATGGAAGAGGTGGAAGCGTTATTAGAGGCCCCAAAGGTAATGGATGAATATGGTTTGCGTGATAAGGCGATGCTTGAATTGATGTATGCGACAGGGATGCGCGTAAGTGAGTTAATATCAATGGATGTGAGTGATGTCCATGCATCGATGGGCTTTGTCCGCTGTATTGGAAAAGGAAATAAAGAAAGAATCATTCCAATTGGCCAAACGGCACTTGGTGCTATTGAACATTATTTGGATAGGGCCCGAGGAAAATTTGCTAGTCCAAAGCACCGAACAGAGTCACTTTTTTTGAATCATCATGGGAACAGGCTGACAAGACAGGGATTTTGGAAGATTTTAAAGAAACTTGTGAAAACGGCGCAAATAGAAAAAGAAATCACACCACATACTTTGCGTCATTCCTTCGCGACACACCTATTAATGAATGGGGCAGATTTAAGGGCAGTCCAAGAGATGCTAGGTCATGCGGATATATCGACGACGCAAATTTATACGCATATTACAAACGTTCGGATTAAGGATGTATATTCAAAATTTCATCCGCGAGCTTAGAAGTTTAGTAGAATGATAGAGAGGTTGTGAACTTCACTGCAAAACAGATGAAGGAAGCAGCCTTTTTTGAAATTGAAAGGGGATACAAACGGTCGATACTAAATCGCTATAGTGGACATTGTGAACATCTAGTGATACTTTTTTCTTTCAGGAATATATTATTTGTCTCCATCATGGTAATCGTTTACAATGTAGAGAGGTCAGACTTCTGACGTTCTCGTGATTTTCATTTTATTGAAGAGTAACTAAACAGTATACGGGTAATATAGAGAGTATAAAAACTGATTTACTATTTTAGGAGGAATGAGCATGAAAGGGAATTCAGCGTTTAAACGTATTTTTGTAGTGGTTATGGACTCAGTAGGGATTGGTGAAGCACCTGATGCAGATTTATTCGGTGATAAAGGGTCAGATACACTTGGTCATATCGCAGAAAAAATGAATGGATTAAACATGCCAAATCTCGCAAAATTGGGTTTAGGCAATATCCGTGAAATCAAAGGGATTGATAAAGCGAAGCAACCGCTCGCATACTTTACGAAAATGAAAGAGGCGTCTACTGGAAAAGATACGATGACTGGACACTGGGAAATTATGGGGTTGAATATATCGACTCCATTTCGTGTGTTCCCAAATGGTTTCCCAGAATTATTAGTCAATGACCTCGAAGCGAAATTGGGTCGTGGGATTATTGGGAATATTCCGGCTAGCGGGACGGAAATCATAGAAAGACTTGGCGAAGAACATATGAAAACGGGTGCGTTAATTGTTTAT
>NZ_JBFUIB010000671.1:0-1716 GCF_056402095.1 Peribacillus sp. P4_C12 | reverse complement strand
TAATAATACCTTTTTTCCATTTTTAGATAGGAAATATCCTGCGGACATTCCCATAGATCCAGCTCCAATTACAATTACATCATAATGCATTTTTACTTTACTCCTCCTGACTAAGATGATTATCACACATTTTAGAAAGTAAGAAGTGTCAAAAAACTATGCTTTCTGCTATAGGTGTGAAGATATTAAATAAATTCCTTACTTGATGAAAAAGGAAGCCGATTCACTTAAAATGGTGAGTGTAAAACATCTTCCATTATAGTTTTAGAATTCAATTTCTCCAATAGCCATTTCGACAAGATTGACTATTTCCCCTTCATGAATTTGCCTATTTATTATTTCAATGTCAGGATAAAAGAATCGATCTTCTTTTACCATTGGGACTTGGTCGCGTATTAAATGGTACACACTTTCCGTAATCGGCGACGATTTCAAGGGGTGATGAAAATCCATTGCTTGCGTGGCCGTCATAAGCTCAATGGCTAAAATATATTCAAGTTTCTTTGAAATCTGATATGCTTTCTTCGAAGCATAATAGGCAAAACTTATCAGGTCTTCTTGGTTAGCGCATGTTGGAACATTATCTACGGTTGCAGGATGTGAAAGAACTCTAATCTCATTCAATAGTCCCGCAGCTGTATATTGTGGAATCATGTAGCCGCTATTTAACCCTGGATTAACTACTAAGAAATTAGGAAGTTCACTAAGGTGATGGTTTACTAGACGATCAATTCTTCTTTCGGTAATTTTCGCTAAATTCGCTAAGGCAATGCACATCGTATCCCCGTAGATTCCTACGTAGGAACCATCAAAATTTCCACCCATGAGTGCAATTCCATCTTCCTCTTCCGGAAATATAATTGGATTGTCACTTGCAGAGTTCATCTCATTCTCAATAGTAACCGCAGCGTCCTTCAATACTCTCTTTATGGCACCATGAACTTGTGGAATACATCGTATGCTAAGCGCATCTTGTAATCTATGTTCCTTGTATGTATCAATGATTTGGCTGCCCTCAAGTATTCTTGTTACATTTCTGGCTGTCTTAGCCTGTTCCTCATGTTTCTTTACGGTGTGGGAACGAGGATCAAATGCTTTAATTGTACCTTTTAGCACTTCTAAGGACATAGCTCCCGTAATGTCGGCAGTTTTCGCTGCTTGCATGCTATTGTATAAGGCCAAGATAGCCATAGCTGTGACAGAAGTAGTTCCACTTGTAAGTGCCAATCCTTCTTTAGCCCCCAACGTAACAGGTGCTAATCCAGCTTTCTCTAACGCTTCTATTCCAGGGATGAGCTCATCTTTATACCATGCCTTCCCCTCTCCAATCACTACTAAGGCCATGTGAGCTTCAGGAGAAAGATATCCCACTGACCCATCACCTGGAACAAACGGAAGAATATCGTGATTTAAAAGTGAAGCAATTAGATTTAATACTTTTAATCTGACTCCTGAAAAACCTTGACCTAAATTCACAAGAATCATCAATTGAATGGCTCTCACTACTTCTCTTTCTAGAGGCTGTCCAACAGAAACTGCATGAGAACGAATAATATTTCGTTGAAGAGTTTCTGCATCTTCAGAAGAAATTACCTCTGTCATATTACTGCCAAATCCTGTTGTTACACCATAAATCAATCGATTTTCATCTAAAAACTTGTCTATTAGGCTACGGGATTTATCCACCCTATCACAATATGTTTGAGTAAAGGAAAC
>NZ_JBFUIB010000670.1:0-1721 GCF_056402095.1 Peribacillus sp. P4_C12 | reverse complement strand
TTATAGCAGTTTACCCAAACTGTRCCTGCTTTTAATTCATTGGCCACATAATGGGCTTTTTTCACATCTTGTGTCCATAAACCTGCTGCTAATCCATATTCGGTGTTATTTGCACGGCGAATCACATCGTCTAAATCGTCAAACGGCATGGCAGCTACAACAGGTCCGAAGATTTCTTCTTTAGCAATAGTCATTTCATCATTGACACCAGCAAATATTGTAGGTGCTACAAAATAGCCATCGCCTTGTCCATAACTACCGCCTGTAACCACTTCTGCACCTTCTGATTTTCCTTGTTCAATATAACTACCCACACGTTCTAGTTGCTCATTAGATACCAATGGCCCTATCTGTGTAGATGGATCAAGGCCTGCCCCTTGTTTAATGTTTTTTGCGTGGGAAACTAAATCAGCTACCACATTATCATAGGACTTCTTCTGAATATAAAGGCGAGAGCCAGCACAGCAAACTTGTCCTTGATTAAACATAATGCCCGATAAAGCACCGGGAATCGCTTTAGTCATATCAGCATCTGGTAAAATGATATTTGGTGATTTCCCACCCAGTTCTAGTGAAATCTTTTTCACTGTACCTGAAGCTTGGCGCATAATCATTTTACCTACTGAGGTAGAACCTGTAAAAGCAATTTTATCCACATCCGGATGGTCTACTAGTGGTGAGCCTGCTGTTTCACCAAATCCTGGTATAACATTAAGAACACCAGGAGGAAACCCGGCTTCGAGTGCTAGTTGACCTAAATACAATKCTGAAAGTGGTGTTTGCTCTGCTGGTTTTAAAACGATTGTACATCCGGTTGCAAGGGCTGCACCTAATTTCCACGCTGCCATAAGAAGAGGGAAATTCCAAGGAATAATTTGTCCAACTACACCTACTGCTTCATGGCGAGTATAGTTGAAGTAATTCCCTGCAACAGGAATCGTTTGACCGACAATCTTAGTAGTCCACCCAGCATAATAACGGAAGTGATCAATGGCAAGAGGGACGTCCGCATTAGTTGTTTCACCAATAGGCTTCCCGTTATCTAGTGTATCCAATTGTGCTAACTCTTCTTTGTGGGCTTCCATTAAATCCGCTAATTTATAAATGAGGCGACTGCGTTCAGAAGCACTCATTTTTTTCCAAGGACCATTGTCAAATGCTTGGCGGGCTGCTTTGACTGCTTTATCAACATCTTCTGGTCCGGCTTCGCTCACAATTGCTAAAACTTTCCCGTTGGAAGGATCAAGAGTCTCAAAAGTTTGACCAGAAGTAGCTTCTACCAATTCCCCATTAATCAAAAGCTTTTTAGTACCCTTTAAGAATTCTTGTACACGTGGAGTAAGTCGAATTGTTTGTTCCATTTATAAAACCCCTTTTCATTTGGTATAAGTAAATGTTTATTCTTGCAAATTCGCTTAGATAATATGAAAGTCTATCCATGAAACCTATCAAACTTCAGTTTACTATTAGAATTTTGGCATATAGATGTTATACCTAGATTATCAATCGATATATGTGCGCGACCTTTTGTTAATTCAACTATCCTTTATTCAGAATTCTTAGCCTTACCATTTATTGAAACGKCAGTACCTAATTCCTTCGCGAAATTAAGAGTATGACTCATAAACACGTGACTTATCTAATGGTTATTTACGCCTCCTTTTTAAAAAAATTGGAATAAGGTACTCAACTGGTTATAATGCAAGACTCATGCCAATAAC
>NZ_JBFUIB010000669.1:0-1722 GCF_056402095.1 Peribacillus sp. P4_C12 | reverse complement strand
CTTCCCCATCCCAGAGCATCGTGTTTGCTAATCCGGCTTTCGCCTGATCCATCTCAACGAGATAAGTTCCTTTTGGATATGACACTCCATCCGCTTCAAATGCATTCACAGCTTGAACAACTTCAATATCATTATTGATCAAATGATTTACTGCCTTATTCGTAACAGTCGGATCCATAGGGTCTAGTGGAAGTATGTAGTTTTTTGGAAATAACCCTTCCTTATGAAAAGGATGGTCAAAGTTAATTCCTCTTTTAAAAACTTCAATTTGATCAGTAATCATGGATTGCTTGTTAGCTGTTGCAAATTTCAGTGCCCCCATAATCGAATTATACATCCATCGTACGCCATCCCAATCATTTGTTGGAGCTTCTAATGTATGACCGTAAGCACCATGGTACATCGCATACATTGGTGTGAAAATTGGTGGGTAATCATCCCAGCCGGCGGAATCATCGCGCAGCGGAATATAGGTACCTTTCATGTTTTGATACAAGGATCCTGAATAGTTCTTATGATCCTTC
The DNA here is from genome assembly GCF_056402095.1 of Peribacillus sp. P4_C12. Taxonomy (NCBI): domain Bacteria; kingdom Bacillati; phylum Bacillota; class Bacilli; order Caryophanales; family Bacillaceae; genus Peribacillus; species Peribacillus sp. P4_C12. Next base: position 1,198 of record NZ_JBFUIB010000669.1, on the reverse strand, counting down.
ATTATTTCCGCTTCCATCGCTTCTGCCTGTTTATAGGCCCATTTTCCGTATAAGTCATACTCGTAATTAGGATTATGCGGTGGCGTACAAGGCTCAATTAACCCCTGCAGATTTGGCTGATAATTCTTCACATAACCATGAGTATCAAGGAACACCATCGGGTTCCATTCTTTTATGAGCTCAACCATCTCTTTTGTTTCTGGCTGCGACTGGGTGATAAAGTCACGATTTATGTCAATTCCTTCGCCATTAAAGCGGGTGGCATCAATACGTCCATCAGGGTTTTGTACGACATTGAAAATAAGAATATTATTCTCTAAAACGTCTTTTGTTGTTGCATCATTTTGGGTAGCAAACCGTTCAATTAATTGAAGGATTGCATCGCTTCCGACAAATTCAGTCCCATGAATAGAACCATTAATCATGATTGGAACTTTAAAGTCAGGATTATTGGCAACCCATTCTTGAGCTTTGCCCGGATTCTTAAACATTTGCTTTCTAAGTGCCTTCACTTTTCCGAACTTCCCTTGCGTTGTTGGGTCAGCAATCGTGACAACGTAGAGTGGGTTTCCATCAGCTGATGTTCCACGGACTTCAACTTTCACACGGTTTGAAAGTTTTTCAATCTCTTTTAATTTGGAACCAATTTGTGAGAATTTCACAAAGTCATAGTTTTCGCTATTAAACTTGCTTCCGTCCTGTTCCTCATATGTATTCACATTTGTCCATTGAGGTTTCTCAGCATGTCCAGAACTCCACGGAATTACTGTTAGTAAACTCACAGCCATCAGGCCAGATAATGCTTTTTTCTTTTTCATCCTAAAACCTCCAGTATGTATATATAGTGATTTTTTTGTATATATTAATTTATTAATTAATACATAGTTTAATTGAATACAACACGAAATGACTGGCTAATGGGCTTAACAAATTCTGTTGAAAGCGCTTTAATTTTATAACATTGAACAAACCACATCGTTAAAAATATTCTGTATAAAATTTGATAAGCTCCCCCAGCAAGTAATGCTACATAAAGTTGACCTCCGAAACTAGTGCTGCAATAGGAGCGAATCCCAATAAAATAAACATTGAACGACTTGGTGGAAACGCAATACCTAAATCCGCATTCCCAGCGGCTACTGTAGCTGCTTTAATTCCTTTCTAGACTAATAAATTTCTCCTTTTCTGCATCCTACTA
>NZ_JBFUIB010000668.1:0-1726 GCF_056402095.1 Peribacillus sp. P4_C12 | reverse complement strand
TACCAGGCTTCTAAAGGCGCTGTAAGAATGATGACACAAACAGCGGCTTTGGAATTGGGTGCTTATGGAATACGAGTAGTAGGTATCGCACCAGGCGGTGTGGATACTCCAATTATCCAAGGATATAAAGATATGGGAATCATCGATAAATTGAATGCAAGCCAAATGCGCGGCAAATTAATTAAGCCGGAAGCAATTGCGAATGCTGTTTATCTACTATCATTAGATGAAGCTGATGCGATTAATGGCAGTATTGTTATGGTTGATGATGGCTATGCATCTTTTAAATAATTTTGAAAAGGAAAACATCGTCCTAATCCGACGATGTTTTCTTTTTATGTCTTATATGACTAATGCAAGTCTCATAGACCAAAGGTTATATTGACCGATTGGTATCATCAGGCTATTATGGAAAATAGATCGGACAAGCCGGTCTTATCTTTTGTAAAAGAAGGTTGATATTTTTGAAAAAAGGGCAGCAAACAAAAGAACGGATCATTAATGTAGCCCGGACTCTTTTTGCCAGTAAAGGTTTTGACATGACCAGAACGAATGAAATCGCTTCTGCCTGTAATGTTTCCGAAGCTACGATTTACAAATACTTTGACAGCAAAAAAGATTTGCTTTTGGCTACGATTACTCCTAGTGAAAAAGAAGATGCGGAAGTTGAGACTAGCCACCTTTCTACGGATGAGCTTGTAGAGAACCACGTTATCACATTGATAAAAAAAATTCTTGAAAATAAAGAACAGTATTCGATATTATTTCGAGAAACTCAATACGATAAAGAAATTTCTAAACAATATGTTGAGCAAATCTTCAAGCCAAATGCTAAGCTTATTGAACTTCAGAAGAGAATTGATACTGGAGAGATTCACTATATTTCCGATATTATCCTATTTAATGTAGGAATTATTTCTTTTACATTAGCTTTATCGACCCATTATGAGATTCATCAACAGAAAACGGAACCGTATTTTACTGAGGAACGAATAAAGAGTATTGCTCAGCTTTTAGTATATGGGATTCATGGAAAAAGCAATAATACATAAATAAACGGTCATATTTAAGGCGTATGAAGTCAACAAGCCGTAAATATGACCGTTGCTTTATCTACAATTAGTATTAGTTATTCAAGCTTGTACCTCTAGTCTTGACGATACATTGTGCAAACTAGTGTAAGCCGAAGAATGGAACTATACCAGTTATTTTGGAGATGCAAAAATTAAAAGGTCAAGGAAGAAACAATTTGAAATTTTAGGAAAAGTAGAGGGGGATAACTGAGAAAAGTTTCTGAATAGGTTATTCACATTAATCCCGAGTTAAACACTTGACTTTTATTTTTCTGAATATTACGATTATTATATGGTACATGACTTACCTAGGCAGGATTCTTATCCGATTTATTAGTGATTGAGTGATTTTTATTGAATCAGCAAGTCTTATCACAGATAAGAAAATAATAGGAGGAAATTTATATGAGCGAAATCGTAATTTTATCAGGCAGTCCAGCGAGTCCATCAAGAACTGACATCTCTCTAAAACATGTTCGATCACTAGTTGAACAAGAGGGGTTTACCACTGCTTATTACTCTATAACGGATTTTTCCGCAGATGATCTATTCCAAGGCCGGTATAATAGTGAAGATATAATAAAGCTTTCAGAAAAAATTCAGGAAGCTAGAGGTATCATTATTGGTTCACCAGTCTATAAGGCATCTTACAC
>NZ_JBFUIB010000667.1:0-1726 GCF_056402095.1 Peribacillus sp. P4_C12 | reverse complement strand
TACATGGGAAGTGACTAATACCTTCGTAGTTGGCCTTGTCATTGCCATTTATAGTTTGTTTCCGGGGGCAGTTTTTACCATTGGTGTAGCATTAATTGTTCCCGCCAGTTTAATTTTAGTGCTTCTTTGTATTAGAAGTGCGTTCTTAGTTTTCTCACATAGTGTCGACAAGTATGAAAAAGCATTAACGTATATATCGGGGTTAACGGGATTAATTATTCCCGGGCTATTAATCAGTGTTTTGCCGATTACCCATCTTGGGTTTGTTGAAGGAATGCGAGGAAATGAAGAACTTAATCTTTTCAAGCTTTTCACAAGTCCAAATGAATATGCCTTTATGGGGTTCGGAATTTTGAGCACGCTGTTTTTATCATCGTTACTTCTATCTGATTACTCAAAACAGGCTGATGAAATGAAAGCATATAAAATATACCGACGGGACGCGAAGATAACGGGGCCGCTTATGTTAGTCATGGCTATGATGGTAATGATTACATTAAAAAGTGAAGCGAATTGGCTATACGAGGGGATGATGAAAAACTCTGCATTATTACTCTTTTCGTTAGTCTTTTTTATCATTAGCGGAGTGGCTTTGTATCTTCCTTATTTTTCCAATCGAGAGGTTAAAGGAATGCCGCGAATCGCTGTCATAGCGATTATCATTCAGTATTTGGTCGGCAGCTATGTTTATGGGATTGCTCATTTGCCATATATCATTTATCCGAATGTAACAATCCTCTCAGGTTTTACCGACCCGACGTCATTCCGGGCAGTGTTTGCCACATATATTGTAGGCTTTGCGATTTTAGTTCCAGGTTTCTATTATTTCTGGTCCATCTTTATGAAAGATCAACGTCGAAAATTCAAACGGCGACAAATGACGAATTAGTATATCTTCTAAAAGCGAGGTTATCACTATGAAAAAGTTAGATTTGCTAAAATATGCAGTTTTAGTCATCTCACTCTTTTTAAGTTATCAAGCAGTTGAAGCACATGATAAAAATTTTCAAGTTGATGGGACCTATATTTCGACAAAAAGAGATGTCACAGGTGACCAAAAAATAGATATCATCCAGGTTCAAGGATTGCCGTATGAGAAAGGAAGCAAGTTTCTTAAAAAAATAGAGCTGAGTGTTGAAAGCAACCGCCGTACAATTAGCGTACCTCTAAAAGCAGGGTATAATCCCGACCTCATGCTTGCTGACTTGAATAAAGATGGGGTTCAGGATGTATTAGTCACGGTTTTGATGGAAGGTACGGATCGCTTACTAAATAGTTATGCCTTCACGTTCAAAGATGGAAAAGTTCAGGAATTAGAGGTTCCGCCATCTGTTCCTGTAATGGCTCAATTTCTTGACGGCTACAAAGCGGAAATCATTATTGAAGGGCAAAAGCCTGTTGTGATAGATGTCAGTTCAAGAAAACAAGATTATGAAGAATTAGGTATTTATCAAGATGGAAAGTTGAATGAACCGACCGAGCTTTTGGTTGATCCCTACTCGTCATTGAACCTCAAGACCGTTTTTGGAAAAGGAAAGGGCCTTGTGGGGGTTCAATATGTGAAAGGGGCCGACGAGCGTGATCCGTTGATGGAGATTAAATCAGTATGGACCTACAACGATGGGTGGGAACTTGTAAAGGCCCAGGTTAAACCAATCAAGGTAAAGAAGAAAGAGTAGTCAGTGCACAAGGCTTGAGGCGGAGTGGGATTTTGAAACATCAAAGG
>NZ_JBFUIB010000666.1:0-1729 GCF_056402095.1 Peribacillus sp. P4_C12 | reverse complement strand
CCACCACAAACTAATTTTGCCCCCTCTTCGATTCCGCTCTTGATGTAATGTAAAACTTCATTCATATGAGGCTCGTTTGTGAGGGCTCCCATTTCAATGTTTTCGCTTTCCCCGTTGCCAACTACAATTTTGCTTGCACGCTCGGCCAATCTTTCAACAAACTTATCGTAAATGGTCTCTTGTACAAGCAAACGAGATGCAGCTGAACAAACTTGCCCAGCATTGTGGAAAATACCAAACATCGCATTCTCGACTGCAGTTTCAAAATCCACATCGTCGAACACAATAAGTGGAGATTTACCACCCAGTTCAAGTGTGATTTTTTTCATATTGCCCGCAGCTGCGCGCATAATGCTTTGGCCTGTTTTTGTTCCGCCGGTAAAGGCAATCTTGTCAACATCATGGCTCTCGGCAAGCTCATTCCCAACTTTTGATCCAGGTCCCAATACCAAGTTTGCCACTCCGGCCGGAAGTCCGATCTCTTCGATAATTTCAAATAATTTGAATACGCTTACAGGAGTGACCTCAGCAGGCTTAAGTACAATTGTATTCCCTGCGGCGAGTGCAGGAGCAATTTGCCAAACAGCTAACATAAGCGGGAAATTCCAAGGTACAATAAGTCCACAAACACCAATCGGATCATGAATAATCATTGTTTCCGAAGAATCAGCACGAGTGTAAGATTCCTTTTTCATGCCTTTGATCAAGTCAGCATAATATCGGAAGCATTGAATCGATACTGGAATATCCACATAGGTGGTTGCACGAATAACCTTACCGTTATTTTCAGTTTCCAAACGTGCAATTTCAGCTGTCTTCTCTTCAAGACGGTCTGCAATCTTATAGAGATAGTCAGCTCTTTCATCAGCCGATAAATTCGACCAGATTCCGCTGTCAAACGCTTTACGAGCCGCCTTGATTGCTATCTTCGCATCGTCTGCTGATCCATCAGCAGACGTTGCGATCACCTCTCCGGTTGCAGGATTGATAATGTTTCGTCTAGCACCGGATAACGCTTCTACCCATTTCCCGTCAATGAACATGTTAATTTTCATAAACAACTCTCCTTTACGCAATAATATCTTTCAGTTTGAAACCAATATGCGCTAGATTTACCAGCATCGTTTTCTGATTATAGAACGGGAATGATTTGAGGCGTTCCTTTTCAAATCGATATCCACCTGCACTCCCCTTAACGATCCATTGTGCCAATAACTTACCAAACAATGTCGAGAGGGAAGCGCCGTGGCCCGTATAACCCGTTGCGAAATATGCGCCTTCTTTGGATCTGCCGATAACCGGGAACGTATCAATTGTAACCCCGATAAATCCACCCCAACGGTATTCAATTTTGCTTCCTACTAGTTTTGGCATTATTTTAACCATGGCATCGTAAACACTTTGATAAACGGTATCGCCTAAGTTTGGACGAATATCGCCACCGCCAAATACGATCCGATTATCTGGTGTACGTCGGAAATAGTAAAGGAAATTGCTTGTATCAAAAACCATGTGATCTTTAGGAATGACGGTACTCACCAGTGATTCTGAAAGCTGTTCAGTAGCAATAATACGTGCCGAAATTGGCAGTACGCCTTTGTTCAGTTCATTCATGATTTTTCCGGAGTAACCATCTGTAGCGACAATAATGTCTTTCGCAGTAACAGCACCTTTTTCTGTTACAACTTTCACACTGTTTTGACCGTACTCAATAGATAGTGCTTTCGAA
>NZ_JBFUIB010000665.1:0-1735 GCF_056402095.1 Peribacillus sp. P4_C12 | reverse complement strand
TAGTACCCAAATCGATTCCTCCCTTTATGAACAATTGCTTGAATTAGTGAATAAGGAGAAATACTAACACCATGACCCAACAACAACAATGGATGTCTCTATTAGGTTTGGCCAATCGAGCACGCAAGCTAATTTCGGGTGAAGAATTAGTGGTTAAAGAGATTAGAAGCGGTAATGCCAAAGTTGTTATTTTATCCGCGGACGCTTCAAAAAACACTGAAAAAAAAATATCTGATAAGTGCGCATTTTATCAGGTTCCTTTAAAAAGAGTCGAAAGCAGGTCTATGCTCGGCAATGCGATTGGTAAGGAAGCTAGAGTTGCCGTCGCAGTTCTGGATGAAGGTTTTGCACAAAAACTCCGAACGCTGCTCGATTAAATTTTACGGGGGTGAACGTATGACAAAATTGCGTGTATATGAATATGCAAAACAAAAGAACGTTTCAAGCAAGGAAGTAATAACTAAACTTAAAGAAATGAATATAGAGGTAACAAACCATATGACAGCATTAGACGATTCAACTGTAAATAAATTAAACGATTCAATTAAGCCTAAAAGCGAAGATAAAAGCCCAGCTGCTGAACCAAAAGCTAACGCTACGGTAGCAAAATACGAAGCAGAAGCAGATGAGAAGAGTACGGTTAATAAAGAAAAGCTAAAGAAAAAACCGCCAGTTAAACCTGTAGGTACGAAAAAACCAGCAGGACAGGGACAGTTTAGTAGAGGTAGAAATAACCGAAATAAAAATAATAAACAAAGACAACAAGCACCGCAAGCTCCTGTTACTAAACGTAAAGAAAGAGAACTTCCAGAGAAAATTACGTTTTATGAGTCTTTGACTGTTATGGAACTTGGTAAAAAAATTCACCGTGAACCGTCTGAAATCATTAAAAAGCTTTTCATGCTTGGTGTGATGGCTACAATTAACCAAACATTAGATAAAGATGCTATTGAATTAATCTGTGCGGAATACGGTGTATTGGCTGAAGAAGAGATTCGTGTTGACCTAACTGACCTTGAGTCATTAGTGACTGAAGATGCTTCTGAAGATTTGATTGAACGCCCGGCTGTTGTAACGATCATGGGACACGTTGACCATGGTAAAACGACATTGCTTGATTCTATTCGTCATACGAAAGTAACAGAAGGCGAAGCAGGCGGAATCACTCAGCATATCGGTGCTTATCAAGTTAAAGTTAACGACAAAAAAATTACTTTCCTTGATACACCAGGACATGCTGCGTTTACAACAATGCGTGCTCGTGGAGCTCAGGTTACAGATATCACAATCCTAGTTGTAGCAGCGGATGATGGTGTTATGCCTCAAACGGTTGAAGCGATTAACCATGCTAAAGCAGCAGAAGTTCCAATTATCGTCGCTGTTAATAAAATGGATAAAGAAGCCGCTAATCCAGACCGCGTTATGCAAGAATTGACAGAGCACGGTTTAGTTTCTGAAGCATGGGGCGGGGATACAATTTTCGTACCTATTTCAGCTAAAAAAGGTGAAGGAATCGATAGCTTGTTGGAAATGATTCTACTAGTTAGTGAAGTAGAAGAATATAAAGCAAATCCAAGCCGGAAAGCAAACGGAACGGTTATCGAAGCACGTTTGGATAAAGGACGCGGATCTGTAGCAACGTTGCTTGTTCAAAACGGAACGTTGAAAGTCGGAGATCCAATCGTTATTGGTAATACATTCGGCCGTGTTCGTGCAATGCTTAATGACCTTGGCC
>NZ_JBFUIB010000664.1:0-1738 GCF_056402095.1 Peribacillus sp. P4_C12 | reverse complement strand
GTCTCTATATAGAGAGACTCAATGAAATTTCTACCAATCTCCCTATCTCATTTCTATGTTTAACTGCGATTTAATGCTTGTGTTTTTTTATACTAAGCTTATTTAAAAATGCATTCTCAGGGATTTTTTTATGATAAGTCTTTATTAATTCATGCACCTCCAAAATATATTAGGTTTATATTGATATCGAAATGTTTCCACATCAAGAATTCTTGCAATGCAAAAAAAATTTATTTACATATGACAAATAAAAAAAAGGTAAAGCATAAAAATCAGGCCTCACCTCTGAAATGATTAAAACCTATGTTTTTCTCAAGATATCAAAGCTAATTCATTTATCTTGTTGTTCCGCTCTTTAATATACTGAACTAATCTTTACGGGTGTTTCATCTAATTTATTTAATACCTTAAAAATAATTCATTTATCTCCCGCACCTTTTGTATCAAGGATTCTCTATATTAGCATTTTTAGCAGATGACACTTATCTAGGATTAAKGTATTACCTTTATAAATGAATTTAGACATCTGTGGACTTTTGCTGAGTGAAGAAAAATATGAAAATGATAATGGGAAGGGCTATTAGAAATGCATTGTTTCTAGAACTTTTTACTGTAGGAATATCTGTTAATGACATTTTACTCATTCCCTCTTATATTAGTTAATAATTCTGGTGGTACGATATAATGCTTAGTTATGATTGTATTAAATAAGTTATAATCTTCAATTGGCAGTGCCGGAGTAACTTCAGGATAACCAAAAATAGGACCCGAAACATTAATTGTAAACTCACCAGACGAAACAAATAAGCCAGTCACATGTATTACATCATTGATTAATAATATAGCTATAATGATGTCCAGTATATCGATAAAAAGGTTTCCTTCTTGCGAGTGGTCCTTCCCTTCTAAACGATGTCCTCCAAAAAGAGGACCACCTAATGAGAGACTAAATCTGCCTGGTCTTACAAATATGCCAATGATTGTGATTTGCCCGGTTAATAATAGGATTGCTGAAGTAATTTCGATACTACGTTGAAAGGAGTGAATTACTTTTTTATTTGTATCAAATTCACAGGTCTCATTCAATATCATCACTCCCTATGTAGGCATTTTATTCAGATAAACTGACAAACGTCACTTAATTGATTGATTTTTTATATTGTTTATTACTGAACGTATTGATTCTTCAATTTCTTTATATCCGGTGCAACGACAAATATTCGAAGAAAGCCATGTTTTAATCTTTTCAGGACTAGGATTGTTGTCATTAAGGAGTAATGCGTGACAAATCAATATAAATCCTGATGTACAATACCCGCATTGAAAAGCAAAATGCTCCACAAATGCTCTTTGAATCGGTGTATCCTTGAGACCTTCTATTGTAAGGATTTCTGTATCAATTGCCTCAATAGCTAACATTAAACAGGATTTTATTGGCTGATTATTCACTATCACAGTACAAGCCCCGCAGTCCCCATTTAAACACCCAGGTTTAGCTCCAGTAAGTCCGATTTTATCTCGGAGTACATCAAGCAATATATCTGAAGCCAGTATATCTATCTCGTACCATTCTTTATTTATTTCTAAATTAATTGTGATTCTTTGATTTGTGGGGTTCCTATTCAAGTTCTTCACCACCTAAATATGACAAAATATTAGATAGGGTATTTTCTAAAACAAATAATCTATATCCATCTGATCCTTCTATATCGTTTAATATAGGACTTGGTAAATACTC
>NZ_JBFUIB010000663.1:0-1742 GCF_056402095.1 Peribacillus sp. P4_C12 | reverse complement strand
GCCTGACCATCTGTATGATGGACATCAACCAATTCATCATCGCCCTTTAAATTGACACCAACTAGCGGTTTCGAATGCCGCTGTGCTTTATAGGAAGCTAGTTCAGTCTTTTTCACCATACCGTTTTTCGTGACGAACACTAAGAATTGCGGCAGGGTAAAGTCTTTGATTGGAATCGCTTTTATGATTTGTTCTTCTCGATCAATAGGAATGATGTTCGCGATATGCTGGCCGGTTTCCTTCCAGCGAATATCAGGAAGCTGATGAACTGGACAATAAAGGTAATTACCTTTGGAAGTAAACAGCAACAGAACGTCTGTTGTATTCATTTCCAGCCGCTGGAGCATTCGATCGGAATCTTTCATGCCAAAATCAAGCCCGCCTGATGCTGAATACGATCGTAAGGACGTCCGTTTGACATATCCTTCTTTCGTCACTGTCACCATAACGTCTTCACTCGCGATCAAGACTTCAAGATTGATTTTGATTTCTTCAATCTCTTTCTCAATTTTAGAGCGGCGTCCGTCATCAAACCCTTTTTTAATGAATCTTAATTCTTTTTTTATTACTTGGAGAAGTACCCTTTCACTACCTAGGATTTTGGTCAATTCCTCAATTTTACTGTTCAACTCCGCTGCCTCTTCTTCAAGAGCCGTAATATCTGTGTTTGTTAAGCGGTATAATTGTAAGGATACAATAGCTTCTGCTTGGGCTTCTGTAAAAGAAAATTTAGCGATAAGGTTATCTTTAGCATTACGTTTGTCTTTAGACGCACGGATGACAGCAATAACTTCATCTAAAATGGACAGTGCTTTCATTAAACCATCGACAATATGTGCCCTGTCATGTGCTTTTTGCAATTCATAACGGGAACGGTTCACAATTACTTCTTTACGATGATTGATATACGCATCGAGCATTTTTGGAAGGCTCATTAACGTTGGTCGTTTTTTATAAATCGCGACCATATTAAAATTGTATGCAATTTGAAGATCTGAATTTTTGTATAAATAATGCAGGACACCATTTGCATCTGCTTCTTTTTTCAGTTCAATTACAATACGTAAACCTGTACGATCAGTTTCATCACGTACTTCTGCGATACCTTCTACTTTCCGATCAAGACGGAATTCATCCATTTTCTTAACAAGGTTCGCTTTATTGACTTCATAAGGGATTTCAGTGATGACGATTTGCTGTTTACCACCACGGATTGTTTCCACTTCAGCCAAGCCACGAATTATGATTTTCCCTTTACCTGTTTCATAGGCTTTACGGATACCTTCAATTCCTTGAATGATACCACCTGTAGGGAAATCCGGACCTTTAATAACCGTCATTAATTCTGCTACTGTTGCTTCTGGATTATCAATTCGCATTATAGCAGCATCAATGACCTCACCTAATTGATGCGGAGGGATTTCCGTTGCATAGCCTGCAGAAATTCCTGTCGAGCCGTTAACAAGTAAATTAGGGAACATCGCAGGTAATACGATAGGTTCTTCTGAGGTATCATCAAAATTCGGGACAAAATCAACAGTTCGTTTTTCAATATCACGTAACATCTCAGATGCAATTGATGAAAGCCTTGCTTCTGTATATCGCATTGCAGCAGGCGGATCTCCATCAATACTACCGTTGTTTCCGTGCATTTGGACCATGACTTTACGCAACTTCCAGTCCTGGCTCATCCGTACCATCGCCTCGTAAACCGAAGAATCTCCATGAGGGTGATAGTTACC
>NZ_JBFUIB010000662.1:0-1743 GCF_056402095.1 Peribacillus sp. P4_C12 | reverse complement strand
GGTCTGTACAAATCCGAGTGAGTCAGCATTGTACCTCCCCGCTATCCTCTGATAGGCTTCGAGCTCATATGTACCGTCCCTGTTAAAATCGACCGGATATAAACCGGACAAAGGATTGACCCAGCCTTCTATCGATGCCTTCAAAATACCATTCTTATTATAAATTTCAGTTAAATATTCTTTTCCCTTGTAAGTAAGTTCAAGTATGTACTTTTCTTTTAGTTTATGACTGATCACAGTCGCTTTGTATTGATCTTGATAGGTCACACTGTACTTATAATCTTCATTGAATTCATCAGAATTAAAAATCTGCCTCATTTGACCGTTGATATAAGAAAATACATACGTATAAATTGTACCGGAGCTTCCTCCTGTATCTATGACTACTAAAATATCATCCACCTTGTTGTCTGTAAAATCACCAATAAAGAGTGTGGGGTTGTATCCGAGGTTATCCTTTAAGGGGAATTGCTGATAGTGATTTGTTCGCCCATTTTGAATGACAAGAGTTATATTTTTCCATAGTGGACTATCAGGGGTTTTATTTGCTGTAAGAAGGACATTATCAATTATACCGTCTCCGTCAATATCTACCCGCTTTTCAGTTACAATTGAAGGGTTGTTCTGATTCATTTCTCTTGAAAGAAAATGCTGGAGCTTCACCTTCATTTCCAGTAGCTCTTGCTTTGAAGGAAACGGATTTGGGAATGACAAGGCGTTATCAATTGTTTGCAGTGCTTCGTCTGTTAATCCCACTCTTACCTGCGCATCAGCCAGAAAGAACCAATAATAAGGATCATTCGTTTCTTGTATTTTTGTTTGATAGTAATGGATCGCTTTTCTGAGATCATACATGTCCATATTCAGCCCACCTTCCTTTTTCTCAATATAGAATTATATGCAGGAATTTGCAGCTATAGCTTAAGACCTTAGCCTTAAGACCTTTTTTATTGCACTATGAATGTACTACCCTAAATATTTAAAAAGCCAATCTTGCCTGATATGGTTAAAATCGCTCCGTTATTAATGATATGGTTCTCCGTAATGAATCTAAGTGTAGATGTTTATTTTTTCGCCGATAGACTTAGTGCGAATTAAAAATAATGTCCAACAATCTGGCTCAATTGTTGAATAAAAGTTAAACAACACTCTTCAAGTATCCTGCCCCTTTAGTTCCACAAGAAAAAAAGGTTGCCGCAGCAACCCTTGTTATTGAAGTAAAGCACTGTTAGTGGAAGAAAACACAATCAGTACATAATCTGCCACAATGCAATTGCAAAGAAAGATTTACATGCCCCTACTTAATAGGGCTTTTTCATGAGTACAGGTCAGGTATTTTCGGGATACAGCATTAAAATATCCTACATCAATAATTGCTATTTCTCCTTTATTCGGGCATTGAATATGCGTCAGCTGAAGTGATTCATTGATTATGACCAAGTCAATTGCGTCCAATTCTTTTTTGCACGCCGAACATTTTACAGGTAGTAAGTTTTCTTTTTCCATTAAAGAAGCCCCCTTTTGATAATAGGTATTCTCTATGTCTAGTTGCTAATCCTACCTGTTCACATAACCGTCAAAAATCCCTTTTTCCATTACATATTAATTTGGTGTCTACATAGCTTGATCAACTTACCTGCTCTTTTAGATCCATAAGAAACTTCTATGGCGGCGATTCTCGCCACCACCATCTAGCACGAAAACCTGCTCTTTACCCAAAATAAAGTCTAACCCATTAAACCC
>NZ_JBFUIB010000661.1:0-1746 GCF_056402095.1 Peribacillus sp. P4_C12 | reverse complement strand
CCATTAATACTCCATCAACTTCTCGACCGTATTCCTTAAATAAACGTGAATGGCGAGTATTCACTACCGTATCACGATCTATTATTCCTTTTTCAAAGGACTTCCAGAGACCTTGGTTTATTTTTTTATATTGTGCTTCGATTTCAGGAGTTAAGTGGATATTTTGATCCTCGAAAAGCAAGCGCAAAGCTAAATTTTCTGCTGCACCAAAATCCAATAGTGTATCATCTACATCAAATAATAAAGTCTGATATTTTCCCACAATTCCTTCTCCATTCCTACTTTTATATCTATTATAAATCATCTTAGACATCCGAACTTCCCTATTAATTTAACTTTATGATGCCATAGTTTTTATTTCTTCATCATTCCTGATTTATTTCCATTCAAATACCATTCAAATACCCCATTTAGGGGTGAATTCAACAGTATCTAATAACTCTACATCTACATTCTTAGTATCATTACAACTAAAAAATATTTGTATATGCCATTTATCGTTGGTAATTTAAAATTTGTCTATAAAAAAACACTCATCTATATAATGAGTGTCAGGCTGTCTAGGGTTATCATAGATGTTCGGCGCTATTCTTACGTTTAAGATCAGTAATATATTTTACTTTAATGACTCCACATATGAACGAATCATTTCTGGGGTAACCAATTTACGAGTAGGTATTAACCTTTGGTTTGCAAGAACATTGATTTGCATAGTGATTTGATTAATATTGTCTGTTGTAAAATCCTTTTCAGCTTTACATAATTCTATAGCTCCTTGAATATAATCTTCACGTTGTTGATCTAAAAGGGAAAATTCAGTAAAAAGTTGATTTTGTTTTTGGGCATGTAACGTAAGGGCTTTATGTACACTCATTGTCCTTCACTCCTATGATTTTTCTAATAGCTACTTCTATATTAACAAGATAATTTAGAAAACTAAAGAATTCTATTTTTTAATTTTTAAAAATTTCTATTAAATTAAACTTGTGGAACCATGACGTACCAAGTCAATTAACCTTAAGATTACCCCTTAGTCCCTTATAGATGAATATAAAGAATCATCTAAGAGTGTTTCTATTGAACGAGAATTTGTTACCAATCATCTATTTTTTCACTAGAAACAATACTGGTATACCACTAAATATCTCAAGTGTTATATACGAACCAAAAAGGAGAATCGGTTGGCTTACTCCGTACACCATAACATTTGTTCACCCAATCAATGACCTAAATAAACCACATAAAGCCTTAATAATGATTTCCACGTTTATTCCCTTAGAATAGAATATAAATTCCTTCTAATATTAAAATTTCCAACTTGCTTCTTCAAAGGAATACCCGAACGAACATCTCAGGCTGATTATCAATTGAATTAATTTACTTTCTTAAAATCTGGTATATTTACTTTGTTCTATTAGAATCATCTATCTGGAATGTAAACAATGAACCTCTAGTCTTATAAATAGATTGTAAAAGGGGCATTGTTTAAGGTTTTATATGTACTTTAAAGATCAACTAATATCCATGACCTATTTGTTTGCATTTTAGTAAACGCTCACACTCTAATTCAATAGTATTTTCAATAAAAGAAGGCTCTTTTTTGAACGTAAGCCATTGCATAAAAAATAAAGGAAGGAAAGTTAGATTATTTGAAATATTTTAACAATATAAAAATTTATTAAAAATTAGCTGTGCTTTAAATTACTCCCTAGATCAAAAATTATAATTTTTGATCTCCTTTGACTC
>NZ_JBFUIB010000660.1:0-1749 GCF_056402095.1 Peribacillus sp. P4_C12 | reverse complement strand
ATTTATTACAACAAGCATACTTGCTTTAATGGACACAAAGATTAGAGAAACGATTAGTACAACGGCAGAGCCGACGTATCAATTATCGATGTCAATAGGCACGATCTTGATTAACCTTGTTCCTTTGACTGTGGTTGGGATATTTATTGCGATTGGATTACGGATGTTCCCTAATTTAATGATTAAAGGTTTTATGTGGATCGGTCACTTCATGAGCGCAGCGATGAAGTTGGTATTAGTTTTTTCGATTGTAGAATATTTTACTGGTGTTTTTTCGACGGTGTTCGGAAGCTGGGGATTTGATCCGATTATTGCGGATGAAGAAGATCAGTTTAGAGGGTTAGAAATTGCCGGATATATCGGTATTATGCTTGCGGGCGCGTTTCCGATGGTCCATGCTATTCAAAAATATCTTGCTAAGCCACTTCAATTTTTTGGTAAGATGTTGGGCTTGAGCAGCATCGGTAGTGCAGGAGTTATTGCTGCTACAGCTAATCCACTAGCCCTTTTTAAAATCATTAAGGACATGCCTGCTAAAGATAAGGTACTAACGATTGCTTATGCGATTAGTGGTGGTTGGATGATTGGTGATCAGCTCGCATTCCCGGCAAATTTCCAACCAACTATTATTTTTCCGGTAATGGTTGGAAAGTTTCTTGGTGCTATCCTGGCCATTATCTTAGCGTATCGTATTTCTGTTCCAAAAGCGCTAGAGATTGAACGGAATCAGAAGTTAGAGGATGAAGCCAAGAAGAAGGTGGCAGCTGACGACAATCAAGTTCCTCTCGAGGCTACAGTTTAATATATTTCTTCAGTGTTGGAGAAGAAATATGACTTTTATGAACATTCAATTCGTGGAGCCGTTCATCAAAATTGTTTACGACCAATTGACAGAGTAATAGATGTTTTGAGTGACACACGTGCATATCCAATTAACACCAAAATCACTCATTTCTCATTTTACCTTTGATTTTAAGAAGAGAAACATATACCTGAAGGCATGCAAATAAGGCAAGTTAGATATCTCAAGAATATAGTAGAACAAGATTACCGTTTTATTAAGAAGCATGTTTGCTCTATGTTAGGGTTCAAATCATTTCATACAGCTAATTATATACTCAGTGGCATCGAAGTGATGCATTGCAAATCGTTTAGGTTAATATAACCCTTACAGATAATCCTAGTTAAGTTATGTTTGAAATTCAAATTCCCATTAAAAAAGCTTGACCTTTGTGAAACGCAAAGGTTTATATTATATCTATCACTCTATAAAGATGGTATGACGGGGTGAGAAAAGGCTTGATTTTGTCTATACGTCAGGTTCCTGATTCTCGACGTCGGAGGACCAGCCGCCAATGAACTATCGTTTATTGTGAGGTATCATTAAAGAGTGAATATAGACAGATTTAATCGAATTTTCAATTTTGTATGATCCGATAGAAGTAAATGCATCCGAAGCAGTGCCATCTGCTTCGAGTTCATCTATCTTATGTCTGATCATATAAATAAAAATATAGAAAGGAAAAGAAATCGAATATGGAATTATGGTTTACAGAAAAACAAACTGAGTCTTTTGGTATTACAGCAAGAGTTAATAAAAACCTTCACTCCGAGAAAACAGAGTATCAACAATTGGACATGATTCAAACCGAAGAATTCGGTAATATGCTTCTACTTGACGGAATGGTTATGACCACCGAAAAGGATGAATTTGTCTATCATGAGATGATTGTTCATGTTCCATTATAT
>NZ_JBFUIB010000659.1:0-1752 GCF_056402095.1 Peribacillus sp. P4_C12 | reverse complement strand
CTTCCTCCGTGAGCAGGGTATTTAAACGCCTCCATCATCGACTTCGCATTACCAGTTGCGTCAAATACAACGGTAGGCATTTCTCCATTTGTCAACTCGGCTAATTTCTCTAATGGTTGATCCAAAACGTTCAACGAATAATCTGCCTTTGCCCATTTACTAGCAAACGCAAGGCGCTCATTGTTTACATCCATTGCAATTACTTTCGCTCCTTGTTCTTTAGCAAATGCCATAACTCCTAATCCTATTGGACCTGCACCAATAACAAGTGCAAACTCCCCTTCTTGAATCGCAGCACGTCTAACCGCGTGAGCCCCTATACTTAAAGGCTCTATCATAGCTGATTGATCTAGGGTAAGCCCTTCAGTTTTCACTAAATGATCATAAGGAACCGTTATCCATTCACGCATTCCCCCTTCTATATGTACACCCAACACTTTCATACTCGTACAGCAGTTCGTTTTTCTGCTTTTACAAGCAATACATTTTCCACACTCCATATATGGAATGATCGAGACTTGATCACCAACTTTAAGTCCCGATGCATTCTCAGGGATGGATTCAATATGTCCAGATAGTTCATGACCAAGTATCCGTGGATAGCTAAAAAATGGTTGATTACCTCCGTAAGCATGAATGTCCGTTCCACATATTCCAATGCGCCTCACACGAATTAAAGCTTCTCCTGAGTTTGGAACAGGTTGTTCAGCCTCTATCATTTTAAATTGATAAGGTTGCTCACAGACTATACTTTTCACAAAATAACACTCCTTTTTTTATATTTTAAATCTACTAAAAAGATGAGAAAATTACCTATTTTAAAGAATGACTCCCTCTTTAAAAATGCTTATCTCCCTATAGCCGAATTGTTCATTATTGGTTTTCTTTTCACCAGATGCAAGCTCAAGAATGTAACGGAATAAATCATGCTTTAATTCATCTATGTTTTGACCTTCAATTAACTGTCCCGCATTATAATCAATCCAATGCTTTTTGCGTTTGGCTAAATCTGAGTTTGTCGCTATTTTCACAGTAGGCACCGGGCCGCCAAATGGTGTTCCTCTTCCTGTGGTAAATAGAACGATATGAGCCCCTGATGCTGCCAAAGCCGTAACCGATATCAAGTCATTACCAGGAGCATTGACCAAATTCAGTCCATGTTTTACTACTCGTTTGCCATATGGATTGACATCTACAACCGTAGCATGACCGCCTTTTTGCGTACATCCGAGTGATTTTTCCTCCAGTGTACTAATACCACCTTCTTTATTTCCAGGTGAAGGATTTTCATAAATTTCCTGGTCATGCCGAATAAAATATTGTTTAAAATCATTAATAAGATGAACGATTTTATTAAATGTTTCTTCATCCTTTGCCCGGTTCATTAATATAGTTTCCGCTCCAAACATCTCTGGAACCTCTGTCAAAATCGTTGTCCCACCATTTTCAACAATAAGATCGGATACCGCTCCAACTAGTGGATTGGCGGTAATACCTGAAAAACCATCAGACCCTCCACACTTTAATCCTATTTTCAACTTTGAAACCGGTATCGGCTGGCGTTCAAATTGTTCCGCATATCCCACTAATTCTTCCAATAAACGTAAGCCGCTCTCTAATTCGTCATTAACCTCTTGGGCTTTGAGAAATTTAATACGATTCGGGGGAAACTCGCCAATGACTTCTTTAAATACTTCAATTTGATTATTTTCACATCCTAATCCCACAACCAATACTCCGGCTGCATTCGGG
>NZ_JBFUIB010000658.1:0-1754 GCF_056402095.1 Peribacillus sp. P4_C12 | reverse complement strand
ATGCTGCACTGTACTCAATTGTCATTTCTGTCATAGTAGGCTTTATTAACAAAGATGTACGTATGAAATTCATTGATATTATTTATGCATTAGTTGATGGAGCTCGTACAGCACTTGCAGTAGCAGCTGCCACTGCATCAGCTGGTATTATTGTAGGAATTGTGACGAAAACGGGATTAGGGCTAAAGCTGGCAAATGGTTTAATCGATTTGTCTGGTGGATATTTAATACCAACACTTATGCTAACGATGGTAGCAGCACTTGTTTTGGGAATGGGATCACCGACAACTGCAAACTATGTAATCACATCCACAATTGCGGCCCCTGCAATAATTTTACTAGGTGTACCGGATTTATCGGCACATTTATTCGTTTTCTACTTTGGAATAATTGCAGACATAACACCACCAGTTGCATTAGCAGCTTTTGCAGCTGCAGGAGTTTCTGGTGGAGAACCGATAAAAACTGGGATAGAGTCATCAAAACTGGCAATAGCCGCATTTATCATTCCATACATTTTTGTACTTTCTCCGCAAATGCTAATGATTGATACAACTTGGATGGAAGTTGTATGGGTTGTTCTTACAGCAATGACGGGTATGATCGCAATTGGAGCCGGTGTAATTGGTTACTGGGTGAGGGGGATGCACTGGTTAGAAAGAATCCTTGCTATCGTGGTTGGGTTGCTATTAATCTATCCTGAAACAATTTCGGACATTATTGGATTAACTACGTTTGTAATATTACTTGGTTTACAATATTTGAGGAATCGAGACAAGGATAACAGTTCTAATATATTGGAACATAAACAAAATATGTAGAAATCATACCTGCAACGATATTATATGGCAGCAGAGGGTGTAAGGTATGTGTTTGCACTCTTTGTGACTATAATCGTAAGGACATGAATGGTATCAATAAATACTAGAGTTGAAGAAAAGCAGTTATTGGTTTTTTTTAATAGCATAAGAAATCTAAATCAAATTTTAGTTTTTGATTTTAAGGGGGTGGCTTGATGAGGTAAAGTTTCCAATTCATATTTTGACAAAAGAGAGAATAAAAGAATGTGCTTCAGTCAGTTCAAACTGCTTTTATATAGTAGAGAGTACATCACGCACATTCCATCTGGTAATAGTGAATGTAGTCGAATCCTGTAACAGCCCTTTGTGAATTTGTGAAGATCAGTAAAAGTTTCATTAGTTATGCATTTGTTTTTAGAAACAATGGATCTATAATCATTTTGAAAGGAGACTAATTTATGAAATTTATAAAAAGTTTTATTTTAGTTACTTTCAGTTTCTTTTGTATGATTACACCGGCTTTTGCAAGTGTCCCTGGAGTGGATAAGTCAATGGGAAGGGGAGCAACCAAAGGAATCGTATCAGTTTCTCATCCGTTAGCTGCTGAGGCAGGTATAAAAATATTAAAACAAGGTGGAAATGCAGTCGATGCAGCAGCTGCCATTCAATTATCGTTAAATGTAGTTGAGCCAATGATGTCTGGAATCGGCGGCGGTGGTTTTATCATGATTTATAATAAAAAGGAAAATAAAATAACGATGCTCGATAGCCGCGAAATGGCCCCGCAAAATGTAACGCCTGAACTTTTTTTAGATGGAAAAGGAAAACCAATTCCTTTTAGTAAGCGTCACACTACTGGAAAAGCAGTAGGAGTTCCAGGAACGTTAAAGGGTGTCGAAACAGCTCTTGAGAAATATGGAACGTTGGATATATCTCAAGTAATAGATCCAGCAA
>NZ_JBFUIB010000657.1:0-1756 GCF_056402095.1 Peribacillus sp. P4_C12 | reverse complement strand
TCCAGGCACAGACTGTTTGATTATTGATGATGATAATAATGAAGTTCCAAACACAGGTGTTGGAGAATTGCTTATAAAAGGCCCACAAATTATGAAAGGTTACTGGAATAATGAATCTGAAACAAAAAAGGCATTACAAAATGATTGGCTATACACTGGTGATCTCGCTGTGATGGATGAAGAAGGTTATTTCTACATTGTCGGGAGAAAAAAAGAAATGATTATTGTAAGCGGGTTTAATATTTATCCCCAAGAGGTGGAAGGAGTTCTATATGAACATCCGACTATTAAAGAGGCTGCTGTGGTGGGTATACCTCATAAAGAAATAGGTGAGGTAGTAAAAGCATTTATTGTACCGAAAGAAAATGCCTCCATTGATCTTGATGAAATAGAAGGATATTGCTATTCCCAGTTGACCCCCTACAAGGTGCCAAAAGAATTTGAAATTAGAAAAGAACTGCCGCGGAACACAGTCGGAAAACTATTAAAAAGATTGCTTATTAAAGAAGAACTTGAAAAGGAGGAGAAAAGTGATTAAGGAAGAATGCATAGTTTGAAAGAGTAGCAGAACGGGATCCAACATGCATATTTTGTATACTCCCACGATTTAAAGTCATTTTATAAGGTATTCATTCAGAAAGATAGGGGCAAGAAGACGCTGTCATTGGGAGAACAGATGATGAAAGTAGTTCGTTTAGTATTAATTAAAGAATCAATTATTAGATTAAATTCGAAGTGTGTGAACACACAAAAAGAAAAGAGGAATTCAAATGCGTTGGGTTGTTCTCATTCTATTATTCTTTGGTGCCGTTATTAACTTTGCTGATAAATCAATCATCGGACTTGCAGCTGTACCTATCATGAAAGAATTTGATCTTTCTTATGCTGAGTGGGGACTTGTCGGAAGTAGTTATTATTGGCTATATCCAGTAACAGGTATTTTCGGGGCAGCGTGGGCGGATCGGCTTGGGGCAAAAAAAGTACTTGGATTCATCATGCTGACATGGACGGTTTTGCAATTCGGGGTTTTGGCCATTGCAGCGTTGCCGTTTCTGATTCTCTACAGAATTTTACTAGGTGCATTTGAAGGGCCATATAGCCCAGTTGCTTACAGTCATGCGGATAAGTGGTTTCCTCCAAAACTAAAAGGGTTTGCTAATTCGGTAGTGGTTGGCGGGGGAACTGTTGGGGCGATGATTGTTGCACCAATCCTCGTTTCTTTAATTACCATTTTCGGATGGAAGGTTGCCTTTGCCGCTCTTGGTGTAGCAAGTCTTGTTTGGTTCTTCCTATTTCAATTTTTAACGAAGGAAAATCCTGTTGAAGTTTATGAAAATGTACAGAAGAAAAAGAAAGATAAACTAGAGAAAATTAAAGTGAAAGATTTCCTGGGACTTCTAGCGTCACCTACTGCTTTATTTACTACCCTCGCTTACTTTTCAACCTATATTCTTGTTGTTTGGTTTTCAGTGTGGCTGCCTATTTATTTAGTGGAAGCCGTTAAGATGACACCCGGTCAGATGGGATCGAGTGTGGCAATAATCGGAGTCGTTTCCGTTTGTATTTATATGGGTGTTTCTATGCTGTCTGATTATTTATTTAAGAAAAATCAAAATTGGCGGTCATCAAGAGTATTCGTTGTAGCTGGTGCAATGATCTTGGGTGCAATATTTTTTTCATCAATCATGGTTTTTCAAAATCCAATTTGGGTGATTCTTGCGATGTGTTTAGCAAAGGGCCTTACATATGCCATATT
>NZ_JBFUIB010000656.1:0-1765 GCF_056402095.1 Peribacillus sp. P4_C12 | reverse complement strand
GCACATGACCCACTAAACGGTTATACACCTTCAAGTATGTCATTTGAAGCAGCAGCTGAATTGCGCAAATCGAATCCAGAAGAGTATGTAAAACGCTCTAAAGCTTCTATGGCCAAACATGTAAGAGCAATGCTTGAAATGATGGAAAAAGGTGCAGTGACGTTTGACTATGGTAATAACATTAGACAAGTGGCGAAAGATGAAGGGGTGGAAAATGCATTTGACTTCCCTGGATTTGTTCCAGCTTATATCCGCCCACAATTCTGTGAAGGAAAAGGGCCTTTCCGCTGGGTAGCACTGTCTGGAGATCCTGAAGACATATATAAAACAGATCAGGCGATTTTACGTGAATTTGCAGATAATGAACATTTATGCAATTGGATTAAAATGGCTCAGGAAAAAATTCAATTCCAAGGCCTCCCTTCTAGGATTTGCTGGCTGGGGTATGGCGAGCGTGCCCGTTTCGGAAAAATTCTAAATGATATGGTCGCGAGCGGAGAATTAAAGGCACCAATAGTAATTGGGCGTGATCATCTGGATTCAGGCTCTGTTGCTTCGCCAAATCGTGAAACTGAAGCTATGAAAGACGGATCAGATGTGGTAGCTGACTGGCCAATTTTAAATGCCATGGTGAACGCAGTCGGTGGAGCTACCTGGGTATCCGTACATCACGGTGGTGGAGTAGGAATGGGTTACTCACTTCATGCAGGTGTGGTTATTGTGGCTGACGGTACAAAAGAAGCAGGGGCTCGCATWGAACGTGTATTAACAACAGACCCGGGTATGGGTGTAGTGCGACATGTGGATGCAGGATATGAATTGGCAGAGAACACTGCTCGTGAAAAAGGAATTAATATCCCAATGCTTGATAAAGGAAAAGATAAGTCATGACAAAACCAATTTGGATAAAATATGCAGCAAATCTCGCTACTCTTGCATCAGTAAAAAAAGGTCCCCGTTCAAAAGAGGCTATGTCTGACCTTGGATTGATCGAAGATGGCAGCTTGTGGATGGAAAATGGCTTGATTCAAGCTGTCGGTACGACTAAAGAAATAGAGGAGCTTTATGCAGATAGATTGCATGAAGCTGAAGTTTTCGATGCGTCTGGCTACCTTGTAACACCGGGTCTAGTGGATCCCCATACGCATGTTGTATATGGCGGGAGTCGAGCAAGTGAATTTGAAATGCGTCTTGAAGGTGCAACATATATGGACATTATGAATGCGGGTGGCGGTATCCATGCAACCACCCGTATGACAAGGGAAGCAAGTGAAGAAGAATTGATGGAACAAACCATACATCGACTTGATTCGTTTCTCGCTCATGGTGTGACAACGGTGGAAGGGAAAAGCGGTTACGGTATGAATCTGGAAACCGAGTTGAAACAGTTGCGTGTGATGAAAAAGCTTCAGGAAAAGCACCCGATTGATCTTGTTCCAACTTTTATGGGAGCACATGCGGTGCCGAATGAGTTTAAAGGTCGTGAAGATGACTTTGTCGATCATTTGATTAATGAAATGCTTCCCATTGTAGCAAAAGAAAAGCTGGCAGAGTTTAATGATGTATTTTGTGAAAAAGGCGTCTTTACACCTGAACAATCGGAGCGGATTCTAGAGGCGGGAAAAAATTACGGTTTGATTCCTAAAATTCATGCTGATGAAATTGAGTCTTATGGTGGCGCAGAATTAGCTGCGAAAATAGGAGCTATTTCAGCCGAGCATTTATTGAAAGCTTCAGAAGAGGGCATTCAAGATATGGCCAAATC
>NZ_JBFUIB010000655.1:0-1766 GCF_056402095.1 Peribacillus sp. P4_C12 | reverse complement strand
AAGAATAAGGAGGCAACACCCACAATAAGAGGAAACCATTGTTTTTTCCGCTTTTTATTATGAATCCCTGCAAACACCTCATCCTTTGTTCGTTTGTCTTTTACTTTCGGAAGCTGGTGAAGCATGTCTTCAATTTCGTTTTCTTTCCAACGGGGTTTTCTCAATGGGGTCATCCTCCTTTCCAGACAAATCTTCCATCATCTTTTTAATTGCTTTTAACGCACGATGCTGGGTTGTTTTAACCTTACTTTCACTCCAATTTAATACCTCAGCGGTTTCTGATATGGACATTGCTTGAATATATCGTAATATGATGACGGACCTTTGATCAATCGTGCATCGGTTCAAACATTGATATATATCATGGATATCATCATTCATAATAGCCACTTCTTCCGGAATAGGCTGAGTATCTTTAATCATTTGCCTCTCCCAGTCGAAGTTAGAAAAGATTTTGTCTCTCCACCGTTTTTGTTTCCGAAAATAATCAATCGTCACATTTCTCGCAATAGAATATATCCACGTTTTTTCACTGCTTTTTCCCTCGAATCGGTCATAGGCCTTCATAACCCTGATATAGACCTCTTGAACAAGGTCCTCTGCCGATTCCCGATTTTTAGTCATATAATAAATGAATTGATAAATTTCGTGATGATACTTTTCATAAAGATCGTGGAAAACGGGATCCATCATTTCCCCACATCCGTTCATAAATATAGTCGTCATTCATATATAAAAGTTACACTTTACATATGATCTTATTACAAAATTCAGTGAATTTCTATATATAAGAGTCCTATTCACTAGAATATTACTAACCTGTTCCCTTTCTAAGAAAAAAGACAAAGACAAGTTGGAAATAAATCCAATTGCCTTTGTCTCCACTGTTTCTTATGAAACAAGATTTTCTGGCAAACAACCAGTTATTCATTCAGTATTTTCCATTATTCGAGGTAGAATAATGCTGAATGTCGTCCCTTTTTTAGGTAAACTGTTTACCGAAATGTAGCCATCATGGGCATTAATGATATTTTTAACAATAGCCAATCCCAAGCCAGTACCCGATCGACCGCGTGTACGTGCTTTATCCGCTTTATAGAATCTCTCGAATACAAAGGGTAAATCCTCTTCAGGGATACCCGAACCAGAGTCCTTCACATCAATAATCAGCCCTCTTCGATCACTTGTCCTTTGAATGACATCAATGTTCCCGCCTGGAGGGGTATGTCGAATCGCATTATCAATTAAATTCGTCAATACCTGTTCAATTCGGTCGGGATCGAAACACCACTCGATTCCGTTGTCTTGAAGATTAGTGGATATCGTTATCCCTTTTTCTTTAGCTAACCCGGAAAATTTGCTTGTAATCCTCTTTAAATAAGATGAAATAGGTATGCATTCATAGTTGAGACTCATTTTTCCTGATTCCAATTTAGCTAGATCGAGTAAATCATTGACTAAACGGCCCATTCTTAGAGATTCATCATAAATAATCCTGGCCATTTCCATTTTTTCCTCTTCACTTCCAGCTATGTCATCAACAATTGCTTCACTATATCCTTGCAGCATTGAAATCGGCGTTCTTAACTCATGAGAGACGTTTGCTATGAAATCAGTCCTAAGTTTGTCCATACGTCTTTCATCACTCATATCACGAATGATAGCTACTGCTCCGCGAATATTGTCGGCATTTGTATATAAAGGACTGACAATCAATCCCCAGTCCCTTCCCTGCAATGTAATTTCCCCGACTTGCTCCTTATCGA
>NZ_JBFUIB010000654.1:0-1775 GCF_056402095.1 Peribacillus sp. P4_C12 | reverse complement strand
CTCATACAGCAGGAGTTGTATGGGGGGCTTGTATTTTATCAAGACTTTTCTGTTTAGAAGACTATAAGGTAATAAAATAAGGAGGAAGAAATGAACAATTATAAATTGACAATTCAATATGATGGCGGGCGCTATAAGGGCTGGCAACGACTCGGTAATAGTGATGATACGATTCAAGGAAAAATAGAAAATGTATTAACGGAAATGGTAGGGGAAAAAATTGAAATCATCGGATGCAGCAGAACAGATGCCGGTGTACATGCTCTTGCTCAAATCGCCAATTTTAAGATTGGTGAAAATCTGACTGAATCTGAAATCATGAATTATTTGAATAGATATTTACCCCAAGATATCAGCATTGTGGAGGTTATGTTAGTACCTGAACGTTTTCATGCCCGTTATAATGCTAAGGATAAAACCTATTTATATAAGATCTGGAACGAGCAATATACAAATCCTTTCATGAGAAAGTACAGTATGCATGTTGAGAAAAAGCTAAATATCACAAGAATGAAAAGAGCATGTCAATATTTTATAGGTGAACATGATTTTACTGCTTTTTCAAATGCAAAGTCTAAGAAAAAATCCATGGTGCGTGAAATATATTCTATTGATATAGAAGAAAATGCCGGCTTCATCCAAATTACAGTGCGAGGGGATGGATTTCTTTATAATATGGTTAGAAAGATTGTCGGAACGTTGATAGAAGTTGGGTTGGGTGAAATAGATGCTGAAAATATACCAAGTATTTTAGAGTCAAAAGAAAGAATCCAAACGGGTCGTATGGCGGAGGCAGCTGGGTTGTACTTGGTAAAGGTTGATTTTTAGACCAAATATAGATGCACCGTCTATGCAAAATGCGCCTGGATGGATGTTGTAAACCATTACCGATATTCCGTGTGTTGTAACATACACTCTGGATATGTGGAGTGTTTCGCAAAAAAAATACACCATACCCTCATCTCAATTATTATTCAATGATAAAAAATTGCACAGAATTTCTAGAAACTTGAATAATTGGAATTAATGTATTCTATTCTTGCAAAAATACTGTTTTAAAAGATAGTTTGGAAAATTGACAGGGGTGAGGTCGGGGGTTTAAATCCCTCACAGGCCATCAACTATCTAAGGCTTAAATCCTTACAAGGATTTGAGTCTTTTTTCAAACAATGGAATTAAGAGAATCTATTTGCATAAATAAACATTGTGTTGTTGTATGCTTCGGGCGATTGCGGTTGATTAATGATCTGCTCACATTGTTATTTTTAATTGAAAAGCTATTCGCTAATACAAAATTTTTATATTAACCTATTGAAAGCTGGGCAGGGTCTATGAGAATATGTGGGTTTTTTAGTAGTTATGTTCGCAGTAGGCAGATTAGCATCACGTCTAGTGAAACATAAAACGTCTGGATTCCGGGAGTTTTTTTGTTAATTAAACCTATGGACCAGTTGACATGACAGTCTAAGTGTATTTTTTTTCATGTTTTGCCTTTTTGCAAAACCTTAAGTATCAGGAATTTAGTTCAATTAATTAAACGGAAAACATATTTTGAAAATATTGAAAATTATGAATATAAATGATTTAATATAAATATGTCCTTTTTACTGGTTCGGACGACGTGATGTTGAGGGCGGTAAAGATGCTAGCAAGAATGAAAATGCGCATGTATGTTCGTCTAAAACTTCTCAATTCATTTAAGAAAGGATGTGTTTTATGGCCACTATTTTCCCTTGAAAAAAAATTCTCCCCGCCAGAGTAACTGCTAATGTAAC
>NZ_JBFUIB010000653.1:0-1775 GCF_056402095.1 Peribacillus sp. P4_C12 | reverse complement strand
CTTAACTTCATCCTCCCCATCCATCTCATCTTCTACGCCGCCAACTTCACGTTTGACGACCATTACATTATTAATATCATAAAAATCCGTCGATGGTTCAATATAAGCGGTTTGGTTCAATCCATATTGATCCACTTTAACATCGACCACTTTTCCGATTGGCAGACCTTTCGGGAAGATCCCTCCATAACCAGAAGTAATGACCAATGAATTTTTCTTGATTTTTTTATCATAAGGAATCCGTTTCATTAATAAAAGATTCTTTTCATCATCGAACCCTTCAATCAAACCAAATGCTTTATCTTTGCCTTGAATGATTGCAGAGACGCGGTTAGCTTTGTCGATTGAGCTTAAAAGTTGAACAGAAGCAGTGAAATCAGTGGCTACTTTTACCTTACCAACTAAACCAGTGGATGTAATGACAGCCATATTTTTTTCTACTCCATTACGCTTTCCTTTATTAATCGTAAGCATTTCATGCCAGCGTTCAGGATTACGCCCTATAACCGTCGCCTGAATTGGCGAATACTTCCGCAGATCGTCTTCCTTACCGAGGTTATCACGAAGTTCTTCATTTTCCTCTTTTAAATCTTGCACCTGGGTTTTCAATAAAACATATTCATCCAAACGGGCTTTCAACTTTTTGTTTTCATCGTATGTATGTTGAAGTTCTTTTAAGTCCCCTACAAACCCCGTTATACCCGATACAGGCTTATTAAACACATTTCCGACCCAGCCTGTTGTATCCTTTAAGAATTTCTCGGGCCAAGTTAACTCTTCTCTCTCTCTTAATGAAAAACCGATCAATGCCACGAGAACGATAATGCTAACGAGCAAGAGAAGGAGTTTTTTATTAAAAAACTGTGGCATGATGATTGCACCTCTATTTTTAATTTACTCAATTGTAATGATTAACACATTAATAACAGCTAGCCATCAAATGTTTATAGACAGCTTAAAGAAAAAGCAAAGCCGGCTCAAAATTGCAACCTTTTGTTGAGCCGGCCCTATTTGAGAAGTAATGCTTGTAATGCTTATCTTGAATCTCTTGATTTAGTCTTGAACAAATGAATGTGGTCCAATGCTTTACCAGTTCCGATTGCAACACAATCAAGCGGATTTTCAGCAATGATTACTGGCATTTGCGTTTCTTCACTGATGACTTTATCCAAATTGCGCAGCAAAGCACCGCCGCCTGTTAGTACAATACCTCTGTCCATAATGTCAGCTGCAAGTTCAGGTGGTGTTTTTTCTAAAGTGTTTTTCACTGAATCTACAATCGCAGAAACTGTATCACTTAATGCTTTAGAGATTTCCTCAGCTGTAATTTCGATCGTTTTTGGTAATCCAGTCAAAAGGTCACGGCCGCGAATTTCCATATTTTCAATACCTTCCGTGTCACCTGCAGAACCAATTTCCATCTTAATCGCTTCAGAAGTACGTTCACCGATCATTAGATTGTAGTTCTTACGAATGTAAACGATAATGGCATCATCCATCTCGTCACCAGCAATGCGAATTGATTGGCTTGTTACAATTCCACCAAGGGAAATAATCGCTACTTCCGTTGTTCCCCCGCCAATATCAACGACCATGCTGCCTGTAGGTTCCCAAACAGGAAGATCAGCTCCGATAGCTGCTGCAAATGGTTCTTCAATTGGATAGGCATCACGAGCTCCAGCTTGTCTAGCTGCATCGATAACTGCACGCTGTTCAACTGCTGTAATTCCAGAAGGCACACAAATCATGACATACGGTTTGTTACCGAATACGCC